>JANNBI010000122.1:0-15334 GCA_031385345.1 Paracoccaceae bacterium
ACGTCAACGGCTCGTTCCGGCAGGGGCTATAACGTTTGCGACAAATCGGGGCGGAAATGCGCTTTGGCGCGGCATGGGCGCGGGTGGCTGAGTTTCCCGTCAAAACGGACGGGTTTCCGGCTTTGCGGACGATTCGGAGTCAGGGTGAGGTTGGGGGCAGTTTCGGGGCCAGAACCGGCGCCCGAACTGGCGCCCGAATCTGGGTCAAAGCCGCGAACAGACTTGGGCCCGCGAATCGGTCGGGACGATCCGGCGCTATTGCGCGCGCCGGAACGCCGAAGGCGACAGGCCGGTGTGATGCTGAAAGGCGCGGGTGAAATAGGCCGCTGAAGTAAATCCAAGGCTGGCCCCGATGAGCCCGACGGGAGTTTTCGTCTCACTTAACAGCGAGCAAGCCTCAAATATCCGGCGATCTTGAAGCAGGTCGATGGCCGAGCGGCCACAGGTTTCGCGGCAACAACGGGTCAGATGCGTTGGCGTGACGCCCAGTTCGCCCGCCAGATCGCCCACGCCGGCACCCTGGCGAAAGCGGCTTTCCATCAGTTTGGTGTAGCGCGCCACCAGACGGCGCGCGGCGTCGGGGCGTACAGCCTCGGGCGCGGTGCGGACGGCCTGACGTTCCAGCCAGACGCCCAGAAGCCCCAGATAATGCCGCGTGGCGCGGTCATGGGCGGGGGTGTCGCTGTCCATCTCGCGCTGGATCATGTCCAGAACGCCGTTGACCTCTTGTTGGGCATGAACCTCGCGGATGCGCAGATGCAGGGGGTCGGCGGGCAGGGTTACAGAGGTATCCTTGCCGAAAAACACAGCCGAGCCAAAGACTTGCGGGCCGACTTCAAAGCCGTGCATCACGCCTGCGGGGATGAAGATGGCGTTATGGGCGGTGTAGCCGCGGGTGACGCCCGCGACGGTGATGCGACCTTGGCCCTTGGTGAACCACAGCAGGCAGGATTCTGACAGGGTGCGCATCGCTTCGACCCGCCAGCGGCCACCGGCGGCCAGTCGGGGGATGGCGATCAGGCGCATCTGCGAGGGGTTTTGGCTTGTAAGGGGCGGGGATACGGGTTTGAGAACTGGCATGGGAACGGGCATGGGTCTGGACGCCTGACGCTGGAGTGTTCGTTTAGTGCAATAGATCAACCCTTGGTTCTGAACCCAAGCAAAAACTCGTCCCTCAGGTGGCAAGACCGAGGCAGGGGTGCGGAAATCGGGGGATAAGTCGGTGGATGAAAGCGGGATAAGCGGGAGGCCGCCGATCCGGGTCAGGAAATGGCGTATTCGTGCCAATCCCGCATCCGCGAGCGAAACCAGGTGCGCTGACGTTTGGCATATTGGCGCGAGGCGAGGATGGCGGCGGTGACGGCCTGATCCAGCGATGATTCGCCGCGCAGATGGCCGATCAGGTCCGCCGCACCGATGGCCTTGGCCGAAGGATGGGCGGGGTTGAAATGCGGTGACTCGGCCCGCGCTTCGTCCAGAACGCCCAAGGTGATCATCTGGTGAAAGCGGCGGTGGATGCGGGCATCCAGCCAGGCGGGTTCGGGGCGCAAAACCAGCGCTTCGGTCTGGGGCAGGGGCAGCAGGGGCGGGCCGGTGTCAGCCTGCCAGGCGGCCAGACCGCGCCCGGTGGCGACCTGAACCTCCCAGGCGCGCTGCACCCGCATCGGGTTGGCGGTGTCGATGCGGGCGCGGGTTTCGGGGTCGATCCGGGCCAGCAGGGGGGCAAGGCCCTGGTCCAGACGCAGCGCGTCGCCTTCGGCGCGGATATCGGGCGGGGTGGGCGGGATCTGTGCCAGACCATTGGTCAGGGCGGTGAAATACAGGCCGGTTCCGCCGACAATCACCACGGGGCGGGACAGGAACGGCGTCACGTCGCGCAGCCAATCGCCCACCGAATAGGGCGCGTCACGGCCCAGATGGCCGTACAGGGCGTGGGGCAGGGTAGCCTCGTCAATCAGGCTGGGACGGGCGGTCAGGATGCGCCAGTTGGCATAGACCTGCAAAGCGTCGGCATTGACCACCACGCGGCCATCGCGCGCGGCCAGATCCATCGCCAAGGCCGATTTGCCGCTGGCGGTGGGGCCAGCGATCAGGATCGGACGTTCGCGGGAGATGCGGGACAGGTCGGTCATGTCCCTGTCTTATCCCGGCCAAGGCCGCAACACAGGTTGAATCTGCCGGGGTTTTGCGACATTTTGCGCCGCAGTCCAATTGCATATCGAAATACAGGGGTGCCCCATGTCCAGTCTCGCCACCGATCAGGGGGTCAAATACACCCGCGTCATGCTGAAAATCTCGGGCGAGGCCCTGATGGGCGATCTGGGATACGGGCTGCACCCGCCCACCGTGGCGCGCATCGCCAATGAGGTGAAGTCGGTGCAAGAGCTGGGCGTCGAGATCTGCATGGTGATCGGCGGCGGCAACATCTTTCGCGGACTGCAGGGGTCTGCGCAGGGGATGGAGCGCACGACTGCCGATTACATGGGGATGCTGGCGACGGTGATGAACGCGCTGGCCATGCAATCGGCGCTGGAGGATATCGGTGTCTTTACCCGCGTCATCAGCGCCATCCCGATGGATCAGGTCTGCGAGCCGTATATCCGCCGCCGCGCCGTGCGCCATTTGGAAAAACAGCGGGTCTGCATTTTTGCCGCAGGTACAGGAAACCCCTATTTCACCACCGACACCGCCGCCACCCTGCGCGCGTCGGAAATGGCCTGTCAGGCGATCTTCAAAGGCACCAAGGTGGACGGGGTCTATGACAAAGACCCCAAGAAATTCCCCGATGCAAAACGCTATGATCAGGTCAGTTATGACGAGGTTCTGCAAAAGCATCTGGGGGTGATGGATGCTAGCGCGATTGCCTTGGCGCGCGACAACAATCTGCCGATCATCGTATTCTCTTTGGATGAACCGGGCGGGTTCAAGGGGATATTGGCGGGCAAGGGCACCTATACGCGGGTGCAGGACTGACGGCGGGCGCGGCGGCCCTTTGCGTGGCGGCCCGATTTTTCCGCGAAAAATCACCGCCGTTGCCGAGGGATCTGCGGACCCTGTACGCAAAGCCGCAACCTCTGCTATAGACACGTCAAAGCTGTAAGCGACCCAAAACTGCGACCAAAAAAGGACTGCGCCCATGTCGGCCGACGACCTAGAGATTGATCTTGATGCCATCCAGCGCCGCATGGACGGGGCCATGACCTCGCTTCGGGGGGAATTCGCCAGTCTGCGCACCGGGCGGGCCAGCGCGTCGATTGTCGAACCGATCATGGTGGACGCCTATGGCACCATGACCCCGATCAACCAGCTTGGCACCGTCAACGTGCCCGAACCGCGCATGGTGGTGATCAACGTCTGGGACAAGGGCATGATCTCCAAGGTCGAAAAGGCGATCCGCGAAAGCGGCATCGGCATCAACCCGATCAGCGACGGGCCGCTGATCCGCCTGCCGATCCCCGAGTTGAACGAGGAACGCCGCAAGCAACTGTCCAAGGTCGCGGGCACCTATGCCGAAAACGCCAAGGTCGCGATCCGCAACGTGCGCCGCGACGGCATGGACCAGATCAAGAAGGCCAAGGCCGCCGGCATGGGCGAGGATGACCAGAAGATGTGGTCCGACGAGGTGCAGGAACTGACCGACAAAGCCATCACCGGCATCGACAAGGCGCTGGAAAACAAGCAAGCCGAGATCATGCAGGTCTAGGCGCAGGCATTTTGACGGAATACCAAAAAACCGTAACTGTTTCGAAACTTTTGTTTACTTGTCGACGTCTGGTCTATGAACTCTTTGGACGTTGAACGAATTGTGAGGGTGGGCGTGGGCTCAGGTCATAAAACAGAACCGAAGTCATCGCGGATCGCAGAACATGTGGCGATCATTATGGATGGCAACGGACGTTGGGCAACCGACAAGGGCTGGCCGCGTCTGGTCGGGCATCGCAAAGGGGCCGAGCGGGTCAAGGAAATCGTGCGCGTGGCGCCGGATTTTGGCATCAAGTGGCTGACGATCTACGCCTTTTCCACCGAAAACTGGAAACGTTCGACCGAGGAAGTTCTGGGGCTGATGTCGATTTTCGCCCGCTATATCGAGCGTGAGGCGGACCGCATGGCCGCCGAGGGCGTGCGGATGCGCTTCATTGGCGACCGCACCAAACTGAACGACAAATTGCAGCGCCTGATGCTGGATATCGAGGCGCGGACGGCCCCCCTGTCGCGGCTGAACCTGACGGTGGCGCTGAATTACGGTGGCAGGGACGAGATGGCGCGCGCGACGCGAGCCTTGGCGGTGGATGTGGCGGCGGGGCGACTGGCCCCGGATCAGATCACCGACGAGACGATTTCGGATTATCTGGACACCAAGGGTTTTCCCGATCCCGATCTGGTAATCCGCACAAGCGGCGAGACGCGGACGTCAAACTTTCTGCCCTGGCAGGCGGCCTATGCCGAATATGAATTTACCCCGACGCTGTGGCCCGATTTCGACCGCGAGGCGCTGGCGACCATTCTGGCGCAGTTCGGCAACCGGGAACGGCGGTTCGGCGGGGTTGGCACCGCATGACAGCGGCCAAAAGCGGCAGTTGGACCGATCTTCGCCCGCGCGTTTTGTCGGCCGTGGTGCTGATCGGGGTCGGCGGGGCGGATCTGCTGCTGGGGGGATTTCCGCTGACGCTGCTGGTGGCTTTGGTCACCGGGCTGATGATCTGGGAACTGGCCCGTCTGACTGCGCCGATGGCGATGCTGGATGCGGTGGGGTTGGGTCTGGGCGCGGCCCTGTGCCTGTTGATCGACGCGACCTTTGGCGGGGTGACCTTTGCCTTTCTGGCGCTGCCGGCGCTGGCGCTGGCGCTGACGCCGCGCCGGGATGCCAGCATGGCGGGGGCCTTTGCGCTGGCGCTGATGCTGTCGGCGCATACGCTGGTGTCCTTGCGCTATGGCGCGGGGATCTGGGGGGTTTTGTGGCTGGTGGGGATCGTGGTGGCCGCCGATACGGCGGGCTATTTCGTTGGCCGCAGTCTAGGGGGGCCAAAGTTCTGGCCGGCAATCAGCCCAAAGAAAACCTGGTCCGGCACGATTGCGGGCTGGATCGCGGCACTGATCGTGGGGATGGCGTTCTGGCTGTTCGGGCCGGGGGGCTGGGGGTTGGTCATCGTCTCGCCGCTGATCGCCTGTGCCGGGCAGATGGGCGATATCGCGGAAAGCTGGATCAAGCGGCGGGCGGGGGTCAAGGATGCCTCGGGCCTGATCCCCGGTCACGGCGGGTTTCTGGACCGCTTTGACGCGCTGACTGGGGCGGCGGTGGCGTTTTTCATCCTGTCGCCGCTGCTGGGCTGGCCTGCGGGGGGCTGACGGGATGCGCAGGATTTCCATTTTTGGCGCCACCGGATCGGTCGGGGAAAACACCTTTGACCTGATCGCACGGGCGGGGGGCGCTGCGGCGTTTCACACCGTGGCGCTGACCGGCGGGCGCAATCTGGCGCGGCTGGCCGAAATGGCCATCGCGTTGCGCGCAGAAGTGGCTGTAACGGCCCATGACGAGGGTCTGGCGGAATTGCGGGACCGGCTGGCAGGGTCGGGCGTGCAGGCGGCGGCGGGCGCGCAAGCCATTGCCGAGGCTGCGGACCGGCCTGCCGATTGGGTGATGTCGGCCATCGTCGGGGCGGCGGGGCTGGTGCCGGGGATGCGCGCATTGGCGCAGGGCGGCACTTTGGCGCTGGCCAACAAGGAAAGTCTGGTGACGGCGGGGCCTTTGGTCATGGCCACGGCACGCGCGCATGGCGCGACGATCCTGCCGGTGGACAGCGAACATTCCGCCATTTTCCAAAGTCTGCTGGCCGAAGATCTGCGCGCGGTTGAACGGATCATCCTGACCGCCTCGGGCGGGGCGCTGCGCGACTGGCCGCTGGAGGCTTTGCAGAAGGCCACGGTCAAAGACGCGCTGGCGCATCCGAACTGGTCGATGGGGCCAAGGATCACCATCGATTCGGCGTCGATGTTCAACAAGGCGATGGAGGTGATCGAGGCCAAAGAGCTGTTCGGCGTCACCCCCGATCAGGTGGAGGTGATCATCCATCCAGAAAGCATAATCCATTCCATGGTCGGGTTTCACGACGGCGCCATCATCGCGCATCTGGGGATGCCGGATATGCGCCACCCGATCGGTTATGCGCTGAACTATCCCGCGCGCGCACCTTTGCCGGTGGCGCGGCTGGACTTGGCCAAGCTGGCGCAAATGACCTTTCGCGCCCCGGATCTGGAGCGATACCCGGCGTTGCGGCTCGCGGATGAGGTGATGCGCGCGGGTGGCTTGTCCGGGGCGGCCTTTAACGCCGCCAAAGAGGTGGCTTTGGACCAGTTCATCGCCGGAAGGCTTGGCTTTTCGCAGATGTCGCATCTGGTTGAGGCCAGTCTGACCGCGCTTTGCACACAATTTGGCCCGAGTGATGCGATACCCAGCCTTGATGACGTGCTGGATATGGACGATTTGACACGTAGAACCGCGCGCGATCTTGCCGCCAAGATGATCTGAGGCCAAGGAGTCAGGATGTCGTTTGAAACTGTACTGATGTCGCTGGGCGACGGGGCCTGGACCGTCGCGTTCTTTCTGATCTCGATCATGATCATCGTGTTTGTGCATGAATTCGGCCATTACATCGTGGGCCGCTGGTCGGGGATCCATGCCGAGGTATTCTCACTCGGGTTCGGGCGGGTGATCTGGTCGCGCACCGACAAACATGGCACCCGCTGGCAATTGGCGATGGTGCCTTTGGGCGGCTTTGTGAAGTTTCTGGGCGATGCCAATGCTTCATCTGCCAATCCGGACGAGGAAACCCTGTCGCGGCTGACCCCGCAGGAGAAGCGGCACACGATGCACGGCGCGCCCCTGTGGGCGCGGGCGGCGACGGTCTTGGCCGGCCCCTTGTTCAACGTGCTGCTGACGATGGCGGTTTTTGCCGCAATGGTGGCGATCTGGGGCGTCATCAAGGACGAGGACAAACCCATCGTCGCCTCGGTCCGCGATCTGCCGGGGATCAGCCAAGGCTTGCAGCCCGGCGATCAGATTCTGGCGGTGGCAGGGCTGGAGACGCCGGATATTGCCCGCTTTTTCACCGTGGTGGGCGATCTGCCAGTTTCGGCAATGGTCGATTACAAGGTGCTGCGCGACGGGGCCGAGGTGACGATTCCCGGCCCGTATCCTTTGCCGCCCATCGCGGGATCGGTGATGTCGAAATCGGCGGCGATGGATGCCGGGCTGATTGAGGGCGATGTTATACTGGCTGTGAATGGCACGCCGGTGCAAAGCTTTGAGGAAATCTCGCCCATGGTGGATGCCGCCAATGGCACCCCGGTCGCGCTGACCATCTGGCGGGACGGCGAAACCTTTGATCTGACGCTGACGCCGCGGCGCCGTGATCTGCCAACGGCCGAGGGCGGGTTTGAAACCCGCTGGCTGATCGGGCTTAGCAGCGCCTTGGCGGTCGATCTGGCGTCAATCCGCCCCGGCCCCTGGGAGGTGCTGACGCTGGCTTGGGACAATACGGTGCGGGTCACCGAATCCTCGGTCAACGGGATCCTTGCAATCGTGAAGGGCCAGATTTCCAGCTGCAATATCTCGGGTGCGATCACCATGGCAGTGATCATGGGGGATGCGGCCAAAAGCGGGTGGGAAAGTTTTCTGGGCACGCTGGCGGTCTTGTCGCTGGGCATCGGGTTGATGAATCTGATGCCGGTACCGGTGCTGGACGGCGGCCATCTGGTGTTTCACGCCTGGGAGGCGGTGACGGGCAAGCCGCCGTCAAACAAGGCCCTGGCGCGGATGACGATGATCGGGCTGGGGCTGGTTCTGGCGCTGATGGTCTATGCGTTGCGCAACGATCTGGTCTGTGTTTAGGGCGGTTTCGATGCCGCGCAGGGCAGGTTTGGGGCAGTTTGGCCATAACTTGGCCACATTTCGGCACCAATCTGGCAGCAAGAGCATCAGGAGGGCCGTGCGATGCAAGAAGTGATGAAGCAAGTCCAGGGCGTCCGCCTGCTGGTGAACGTGAACTGGGATCTGATATTCTCGGTCGGCACGGTGATCGTCGGGCTTTTGGCCGGGGCGTTTCTGGGTCAGGCGCTGCTGGTCCCGTAACCCGTCGCCTGCCTACGGCACCCCCCATAGGTTGATGCCATGGGAAATCCTTCCGCTATCGGCTGATTTTTGCCATTTTCCAACATTCCCGCAACCGCCCCGCAACGGGCGGTTTCGTCCTTTTGACAAGGCCCGTTGAAGCCGCTAGTCAGTCATAAGACAGCACGTCACAGGTGAGGCTTTCCATGCAGTTCACGGCCCAAGCCGTTCCGGCGAAACCGGGGATGACCCTTCGGATCATGCGGGCCACAGCGGTTGCTGTTCTGTTATCAACAACAGTGGGTTACGAGCCTTTCTTGATGCCCGCATCGGCGCAGGACTATGCGTTTTCCGAAGTGGTAATTGAAGGAAATCAACGCGTTGATGCCGCGACGATTCTGTCTTACGCGGGAATCGCCCGGGGTGAGGGGCTGTCGGCGGCGGCGCTGAACGACGCCTATCAGCGCATCTTGCAGGCCGGGCTGTTCGAGACGGTCGAACTGATCCCGCAGGGTGGCACTTTGCTGATCCGGGTCAAAGAATTTCCCATGCTGAACGTGGTCGATTTTCAGGGCAACAAGCGCCTGAAGGACGAGGAACTGGCCGGGGCCATCGCGTCCACCTCACGGCAGGTCTATTCGCCCTCGCAGGCCGAAGCGGATGCGGCGGTTCTGACCGAACTTTACCGCGCCAAGGGCCGCATGGCCGCCAGCATCGAGCCGAAAATCATTCGCCGCGACGACAACCGCGTCGATCTGGTGTTCGAGGTGGTTGAAGGCCGCGTCGTCGAGATTGAACGTCTGTCCTTCATCGGCAACCGCGACTTTTCGGATCGCCGTTTGCGGCAGGTGCTGGAAACCAAACAGGCGGGACTGCTGCGCACCCTGATCCAGCGCGATACCTTCGTGCCGGAACGGGTGGAGTTGGACAAGCTGCTGCTGACCGATTTCTATCTGTCGCGCGGCTATATCGACTTTCAGGTGCTGGATGCGACGGCGGATGTCAGCCGCGAACGCGATGCGACCTTTGTCGCCTTTACCATTCAGGAAGGCCGCAGTTTCAAGATCGGCGCTGTCAGCACCGTGTCCGAGATTGAGGGCGTGGATGCCGCTGAATTTGATGCGGTGCGCAAGCTGCGAAGCGGCGTCACCTATTCGCCGCAGGTCATCGAATCCAACATCGCGCGGATGGAAAATCTGGCGATCCAGAAGGGGTTGAACTTTATCCGGGTTGAACCTCGGGTCGAACGCAATGACCGCGACGGCACTGTGGACATCACCTTTGCACTGGTGCGCGGCGAGCGGGTGTTCGTGGAGCGTATCGACATTGAAGGCAACACGACGACGGTGGACAATGTGCTGCGCCGTCAGTTCAAATCGGTTGAAGGCGACCCCTTTAACCCGCGCGAAATCCGGCAAGCGGCCGAACGCATCCGGGCTTTGGGCTTTTTTGCCGATGCGCAGATCGAGGCGCAGCCGGGCAATGCGCCAGATCAGGTGGTGGTCAACGTCAACGTTGAAGAACAGCCGACCGGGTCGATCAGCTTTGGCGTGACCTATGGGTCAACCAACGGCCTCGGCTTCAACATCTCTTATGCCGAAACCAACTTTCTGGGCCGGGGGCAGGCTTTGTCCTTTGTCTATCAGTCCGGGACCAGCAGTCAGGACAGCTCGTTCTCTTTTGCCGAACCGGCACTTTTGGGCCGCGATCTGACCTTCCGTTTCAGCGCCGCCTATCGCACGTCGGACAATGACTATGCCGCCTATGACACCAGCGAGGCGCTGATTACCCCGGCGCTGGAATTCCCGATCTCGAAGAACGGGCGGCTGGAACTGCGCTATACGCTTAAGCGCGACGGCATTTTGAATGTCGATGCTGTGGCGGTGGATGATCCTGCGACGCCGGATGTGGATGAAAGCAATCCCGGATCATCCGAGATCTTGCAGCGCGAGGCGGGGCTGCTGCTGACCTCTGCTATCGGCTATTCCTATATCTTCGATACGAAATTTGGTGGGCTGGACCCGGACAGCCGGTTCCTGTTCCGTTTTGGTCAGGATGTGGCGGGGGCGGGCGGCGACACGGCCTATGTCGAATCGACGCTGCTGGCGCTGGCGGAAACACGGGTGTTCCAGAACGAGGTGACGGTCCGCGCGATCTTTGAAGGCGGGGCGGTGCAGGGGCTGGGTGGGTTTGATCCGCGCGTCACCGAACGCTATTTCGGCACCAACAAGATCCGCGGGTTTGAGCCGAACGGCATCGGTCCGCGCGACCTGACGGCGGGCAATCAGGATGCGCTTGGCGGCAATATCTATGCCGTGGCGCGGGTTGAGGCTGATTTTCCGCTGGGTCTGCCGGAAGAATATGGCATCACCGGCGGCGCGTTTTTTGATGTCGGATCGGTGTGGAGCCTGAATGACACCGCCGGCACCGGTGGCCCGGTCGATGATGCCATGCATCCGCGTGCCGTGGCTGGCTTGTCGGTGTTCTGGACGACGCCGATCGGTCCCTTGCGGTTCAACTTCTCCAAGGCGCTGATCAAGGAAGATTACGACAACGAACAGCCCTTCGAATTCACCCTGTCGACGAAGTTCTGATGCGCGGGCTGCTGGGTCTGGTGCTGATGCTGGGCCTTGCGGGTGCTGCATCGGGGCAAGAGGTGTCGGCACCCTTGGCCCCGGCCACGCCGATCCTGACGTTGGACAAGGAACGGGTCTTTGCCGAAAGCGCCGCCGGACAGGCGGTGGAGGCGCAGATCGCCGCCGAGAACGAGGCTTTGGCCGCTGAAAACCGCCAGATCGACGCCGCTTTGGAGGCCGAGGAACGCGACCTGACCGAACGCCGCCCGCTGATCGGGACAGCAGAGTTTCAGGCCCTGGCCGAGGCCTTCAACACCAAGGCCGTCGGCCTGCGCGAAACCCAGGTCGCCAAAGCCAAGGCGCTGGAACGCAGGCGCGAGGAGGAACGGCAGAAGTTCTTTCAATCGCTGGTGCCGGTTCTGGCGGCGATCATGCGCGATGCCGGGGCCTTTGTGATTCTGGACGATAAAGCTGTTTTGGTGTCCTTTGACCGCATCGACGTGACCGCCGAGGCGATTTTGCGGATGAATGCCGCGACGGGTGCGACGCCGCCTGTTCTGGCCCCGGAACCCACCCCGGCCCCCTGACACCCCCCCAAGACCCAAGTGTGACGCGAGTGCCTTGGCAGTCGCCACCTTGTTTCACCGCGTTCATGTTGTTAGTCAGGAACAAAGGGCCCGCCAATGGGCCGGATGTCTGCTTTTGGGAGAGGACATGACCGATACCGCGCCCGCCGCCGTTTCTGCCCCGCTGACCGCCGATCTGGCGCTGATCCAGCGGATCATCCCGCATCGCTATCCGTTTTTGCTGGTCGACAAGGTTTATGACATTGTCCCGAACTCGCATTGCATCGGGGTCAAGAATGTCACCTTCAACGAGCCGCAGTTTCAGGGCCATTTCCCCGGAATGCCGATTTTCCCCGGCGTGATGATTGTCGAGGCGATGGCGCAGACCTCGGGCGTGCTGGTCGGGCTGTCGATGGATCTGGTGGACAAGAACGCCAAGGTGTTTTTCATGGGCGTTGACGGGGTCAAGTTCCGCCGCAAGGTTGTGCCGGGGGATGTGATGGAATTGCACGTCAAAACCCTGCGCGGCGGCGGCAAGGTCTGGAAGTTTGAAGGCCGCGCCATGGTCGAGGGGGAACTGGCTTGCGAAGCCACCTTCACCGCCATGTTCGACCTGCCAAAGGCCTGATCTGATGGATATTCACGGCACGGCAATCGTTCACCCCTCGGCCATGATCGAAGAGGGGGCCAAACTGGGTGCGGGCGTGCGCGTGGGTCCGTTTTCGATGATCGGGGCCGATGTGACCCTGCATGACGGGGTCGAGGTGAAATCTCATGCCGTGGTCACCGGCTGGACCGAGGTCGGAGAGGATACGGTGATCTTCCCCTTCGCCACCGTGGGCGAGGTGCCGCAGGATCTGAAATACAAGGGCGAAAAAACCCGGCTGATCATCGGCGCGCGCTGTCGCATCCGCGAGGGGGCGACGCTGAACACCGGCACGGCGGGGGGCGGCGGGGTGACGCGCGTTGGCGATGACTGCCTGCTGATGACTGGCGCGCATGTGGGCCATGACGCGCAGCTGGGTCACCGGGTGATTCTGGCCAATCAGGTGGCGATTGCCGGGCATTGCGTGATCGGGGATGACGTGATCATCGGCGGGCTGTCGGGCATTCACCAATGGGTGCGGGTCGGGCGCGGGGCGATCATCGGCGCGCTGACCATGGTGACCAATGACGTGATCCCGCATGGTCTGGTGCAGGCCCCGCGCGGCGAGTTGGAGGGGTTGAACCTTGTCGGCCTGAAACGCCGGGGGATCGACCGGGCGGAAATCAGCGCCCTGCGCGCTGCTTATGAGGCGCTGAAAGATGGCGAGGGCGCTTTCCTGGACCGTGCCCGCCGTCTGGGGGACACCGCGCAAAGCCCGATGGTGCGTGAGATGGTCGAGTTTATCCTGTCGGTCAGCGATCGTTCCTTTCTGACGCCAAAATGAGCCGGACCGCGATCATTGCGGGCGCGGGCGCTTTGCCCGGCGCTGTGGTGGCGGCGATGGGGCAGGCGCCCTTGGTCTGCGCACTTGACGGATTCGCCCCCGAGGGGCTGAAGGTGGATCAGGTGTTCCGGATTGAACGGCTGGCGCTGTTTCTGCGCTGGCTGGAAGATCAGGGGGTTTCGCGCGTGGCCTTTGCCGGGGCGGTGCGGCGTCCAAGGCTGGACCCGTCCTTGTTTGATGCCGCCACCGCGCAGATGGTGCCAAGGCTGCTGGCCGCGATGCAGGGCGGTGATGACGCGACCCTGCGCGAGGTGCTGGCGATCTTTGAAGAGGCGGGCTTTGCCATTGTCGGCGTGGCCGATCTGGCACCGGATCTGGTGCCGGGGGCAGGGCTGCTGGCCGGAGACATAAGCGTGCAGGATCAGGCGGATGCGCTGCGCGCGGAGGCGATCGTGACGGCCCTTGGGGCGGTGGATGTCGGGCAGGCTTGCGTGGTGGCGAAGGGTCTGTGTCTGGGGGTTGAAGCACTGCCCGGCACCGATGCGCTGCTGGCGCAGGTGGCGGGATTGGGCGATCTGCGGCCCGGTGGCGGGCTGCTGTTCAAGGCGGCCAAACCGGGGCAGGACCGGCGCATCGATCTGCCGACGCTGGGGCCGGACACCGTACAGGCGGTGGCGCGCGCCGGGCTGGGCGGGATCGCGCTTCAGGCCGGGGCCGTGATCTGTCTGGATCTGCCCCGGATGCAGGCCCTTTGCGCCGAACATGGCCTGTTCCTGTGGGCGCGCTGACCTTCTTTCTGATCGCCGGAGAGCCTTCGGGGGACCGTCTGGGGGCGGCTTTGATGGCGGGGCTGAAGGCGCTGCATCCGCAGGTGACGTTCTGCGGCGTCGGCGGCCCGCTGATGCAGGCCGAGGGACTGGACAGCCTGTTCGCAATGGAGGAGCTGTCGGTCATGGGTCTGGTCGAGATCCTGCCAAAGTATTTCGCGCTGAAACGCCGGATCGCGCAGACCGCGCAGGCGGCTCTGGCGGCGAGACCCGATGCGATGATCACCATCGACAGCCCGGATTTCTGTCTGCGGGTGGCCGATCTGGTCAAACAGGCGCGGCCCGATCTGCGGACGATCCATTATGTGGCGCCGTCGGTCTGGGCTTGGCGGCCGGGGCGGGCGGCCAAGATGGCGCGGGTCATTGACCATGTGCTGACCCTGTTGCCGTTCGAGCCGCCCTTGATGACTGCCGCTGGCATGACCGCCGATTTCGTCGGGCATCCCGTGGTGGCCGAGGATCTGGGGGCAAAGATCGCCGGTGCTGGTCCGCTGATTCTGGTCCTGCCGGGGTCGCGGCGGGGTGAGGTGACGCGGCTGGCCCCGGTGTTCGGGCAGGTTCTGGGTCTGATGCAGCGGGATCACCCCGACCTGCGCGTGGCGTTGCCGACGCTGCGCGGGATCGAGGATCTGGTGCGCGGTCTGGTCGCGGATTGGCCGGTGGTGCCGCAGATCCTGACGGACGCGCGGGCCAAACGAGATGCCTTTGCCAGTGCCGATGTGGCGCTGGCGGCCTCGGGGACCGTGTCGCTGGAACTGGCGGCGAACGGCTGTCCGATGGTGGTGGCCTACAAGATGAACCCGCTGACCTTTTGGCTGATGCAGCGGGCGGCGCTGGTGGACACGGTGACGCTGGTCAATCTGGTGTCGGACACGCGGGTGGTGCCGGAATTTCTGGGGCCGGACTGCCAGCCCGGCCCGATTGCGGCGGCGCTGAACGCGGTTCTGGCCGATCCGGGCGCGCAGACTGCGGCGATGACGCTGACGATGGAGCGGCTGGGTCGGGGCGGTGAAGCGCCGGGCCTGCGGGCCGCGCGGTCGGTGTTGGCGCGGTTGTAAGGTTGCGCCGGCCCCCCCACCCCTACCCCTCCCCACGAGGGGGAGGGGGGATTTTTTGAAATCGATGGTCTTTATTCTGGGCGGTTCTGGAGGCCTTGGGGATGTCGCGCCAAACCTTCCGCCCTCGGGGTGTGCGAGGAGCCGGTCGGTCCTTAAAACCGGTCGTCGGTGCCGTTGCCTTGCCAGGCCTTGGCCAGATTGCCGAACTTGGTAAAGCGGCCTTCAAACGACAATTCGACCGAGCCGATGGGACCGTGGCGCTGCTTGCCGATGATCACCTCGGCCTTGCCGTGGACGTTTTCCATCACCGCCTGCCACTGGGCCATCTTTTCCAACTCGTGATCGCCGGGCTTTTCACGTTCTTTGTAATATTCGTCGCGGTAAACGAACATCACCACATCGGCATCCTGCTCGATCGATCCGGATTCGCGCAGATCTGACAGCTGCGGGCGCTTGTCCTCGCGGCTTTCGACCTGACGTGACAGCTGCGACAGGGCCACGACCGGAATGTTCAATTCCTTGGCGATGGCCTTCAGCCCTTGAGTGATTTCCGAGACTTCCTGCACCCGGTTTTCCTTGGAGGAACCTTTGAGCAATTGCAGGTAATCGACCATCAGCACATCCAGACCATGCGTGCGTTTCAGACGCCGCGCCCGCGCCGCGACCTGACTGATCGGCAAGGCGGGGGTGTCGTCGATGTACAGGGGGCAGGATTCCAGCGCCTTGGCCGCCTCGACAAAGCGGCGAAATTCTTCTTCGGTCATGTCGCC
>JANNBI010000133.1:0-5267 GCA_031385345.1 Paracoccaceae bacterium
CCTGCCCGACAGCCCGCTGACCCGCTTTTGCGCCCGCGCGGCGCTTTGGGTCTATCTCAGCCATCCGCTGGTCTTTTCGCTGCTCGACCGCGCCCTGGCCGCCCTTGATCCGTCAGGCACTGCCCCCCAAGTCAGCACCGCATTGGCCTCCAAATCCTTGGCCGAGGTTCTGACGGCAATGCTTTTGTGCCTGATCCTGGCCTTCGTGCTGGACCGTTTGCGCCGCCCGCCCTTTCCCTTGACCTCTTCCGGTGACCCGTCATGACCCTGTCCCTTCCCCACCCCGCCGCGCGTCTGAACCCCTCGGGGCTGGTCTGGTTTGGCCTTCTGGTGCTGGCCGGGCTGCCGGTGTTCTGGCTGGGGTTTGCCGCACTCGGGGCGGCCTGGATCACGCCGGAATACAGCCATGGGCCGATCATTCCGCTGGTGTCGCTGTACCTGTTCCTGCGCGAGTTGCGGCAAAACCCGCCGGCCCCCCCCGGCACGCCGGCCAACCGCTGGCCCGGGCTGGTGGTGGTGGTGGCGGCGCTGCTGCTGGGCATCTTCGGCAATCTGACCCGGATCCCCGACATCGTCACCTATGCGCTGATCTTCTGGACCGGCGGTCTGGTGCTGACCGGCTTTGGCTGGGATCAGGGCAAGCGCCACCAATTGCCGGTGCTGCATCTGATCTTCATGCTGCCCCTGCCGCAATTCGTCTATTGGAAGCTGACCATCGTGTTGCAGCTTGTCTCGTCGCAGATCGGCGTCTGGCTGATCGAGGCGATGGGCATCGCGGTCTATCTTGAAGGCAATGTGATCGACCTTGGCGTCTACAAGCTGCAAGTGGCCGAAGCCTGTTCGGGCCTGCGCTATCTGTTCCCGATCCTGTCATTTTCCTATCTGTTCGGGATCCTCTACCGCGGCCCCTTCTGGCACAAGGTGGTGCTGTTTGCCGCCGCCGCCCCCCTGACCGTGCTGATGAACTCGTTCCGCATCGGGGTCATCGGCATTCTGGTCAATTCCTATGGCATCGAGCAGGCCGAAGGCTTTTTGCATCTGTTCGAGGGCTGGGTGATCTTTGGCTTCTGCATCGCGATCCTGTTCGTGATGGCCATGGGTCTGCAACGGCTGACGCCCAACCCCCTGCCCTTCCGCGACACGCTGGATCTGGACACCGACGGGCTGGCCGGTCAGGCCCGCCGCCTGCTGTCCATCGCGCCTTCCGCCGGGATGATCCGCGCCGCCCTGGCGGGTCTGGTGGTGGCGGCGGCCTTCGTGCTGATCCCCACCCCGCAACCGGTCGAGGTGGCGCGAGAGCCTTTCGCGCTGTTCCCGCGCCAGATCGGGGACTGGTCCGGCAGTCAGGAAACGCTGGATGCCAGCGTTGCGCAGGTGCTGGGCGCCACCGATTACATCTCGGCCACCTATGCCGCCGAGGGTGAGGGCGCGCCGGTCAACTTCTTTTCCGCCTGGTACCGCAAGCAGACCGAAGGCTCGGGCATCCATTCGCCCGCCGTCTGCCTGCCGGTCGGCGGCTGGGAGGTGTCCGACATCAACCCGACGCCGATCACCATCCCGAACACGGTTTACGGTGATTTTGCGGTGAACCGCGCGGTGATCCAGAAGGGCGTGACCAAGCAGATCGTCTATTACTGGTTTGAAGCGCGCGGCAAACGCCAGACCAACGATTATCTGGCCAAGTTTTCGGTGGTCTGGGACAGCCTGACCGTCGGGCGCACCGATGGCGCGCTGGTGCGCTTTGTCACCCCCATCGCCCCCGGCGAGACCGAGGCAGACGCCGAAGCCCGCATGCAGCGCTTCATGGGCCTGCTGTTGAAACGCCTGCCCGAGTTTGTGCCGGAATAGGAACGAAAACAGGCGCTGAACCGCCCTTTAGGCATATCTGCCCGAAACCTGTTGGCCTTGGCAGATATGCCCCAAGCATATCTGTCCGCGCCTGCCTGCCCCCGGGCAGGCGCGATACCGCGCCCACCCCAGGCAGGCGCGGACAGATGGAGAGGTTAGGAATGTGGCATCACGCCCCTTGCCCAACGCCTCACGGCTTATGGGCAACAAAACCGATGGTCCTTCCCTGGGGAAGGTCCATCAGACGGTTTCAAAAAAACAGATTTGAGGGGCGCCGCCTACCAGCGCGCCGCCACGTCCTGCAAGGCGCCCAGACCGGCTGGCATCACCGGGGCCTGTGCCATGGTGCCATCCTCGAAGGTCACGGTCACCGGGCTGTCCATCGCCAGCACCGGCATCGACAGGTACAAATCGCCCTGCGCGCCCGCCACCAGCACCAGCACCATGCCGGCATGATCCAGCACCACGCGCTCTCCGGCGTGGCACGGCGCCAGCACCAGAACGCCGACCTGTGCCGCCGCTTCCATCGTCAGATCCAGAATCGCCGGCGCGCAGGACGCCTCGGCCTCGGCAAGGGCCGCATCCAGCGCCAGATCGGCAGAATCAAGCGCAGACTCGGCCCAGGCAGCCCCCGACATCAGCATCAGTGCCGCAACCGGTCCCACAAGTTGTGAAATCTTGGTCATAATCATCTCCATTGCCCCCAAAGTTGTGCGCAGGATCCATGGCAAAACGGGCAAAGATGTGACCCTTTCGGGATATTCGCCCGAAAGATTAAGAAAATTCTAACCGTGAGGGGATTTGTGCCGGGAATAGCGCCGGGATTTGGGGCGGCCTCAGCCCTTCAGCCGGGCGAAAATCCGGTCATAGGCGGCCAGCAGGGCCGGCACCGAATGATCCCAGCTCAACCGCTCCAGCACCCGCGCGCGGCCAACCTTGCCCATGCTGCGCGCCATCTCGGGATCCTCGATCAGCCGCGCGATCTGCGCCGCGAAATCCGCCGGATCATTGGGTCTGGCATACAAAGACGCCTCTCCGGCCGAGGCCCGCCCCTCGGTCAGATCAAACTGCACCAGGGGCTTTTCCAGCGTCATGTATTCCATGACCTTGTTCATGGTGGAAATGTCGTTCATCGCGTTTTTCGGATCGGGCGACACGCCGATGTCGATGGCATTCAGCGCCGCCAGCAGATCAGCGCCATACAGCGCCCCGGCAAAGGTGAAATAGCGGTCCAGACCGCGCGCGGTGACATCGCGCTTGACCTCTTCCAGATGCGGGCCAAAGCCCACGATCAGGGCGTGAATGTCGCGGTGATCGCGCTTGCGCACCAGATCCTCGACCGCCATGACCAACAGATCCATACCCTCTTGCTGGCCGATCACGCCGACATAGCCCAGCACGGTTTTCGCCCCCTTGCGCCAGGACACATCACCCGGTCCGGGGATGAAGGTATCGACCCTTGGGGCCGACCGGACCACAAAGACATCTTCCGGCGCCATCTTGCCCCGCGCGATCGCGATGCGCCGAAAGCTTTCATTGGTGGCGATAGAGACTGAGGCGGTGGCAAAGGTCATCCGCTCCCAGATCAGCATGATCTTGTAAAGCAGCCCGCGCTTGCCGAACTTGGCCTCGAACAATTCGGGGCAGACATCGTGATGGTCAAACATGTAGCGCACCCCGAAGGGCCGCCACAAGAGCGCCAGCAGAAAGATCAGATCGGGCGGGTTGCAGCCTTGGATAACGTCAAAGCCGCGCGCGCGCCGGATCTTGGGCGCCAGACGCAGCCAGTGGTACAGCGACAAAAGATATTCGCGGGCATAGGCGACGGCGCCGGAATGCGCCTCGGGCGGTTCGGGATAGCGGTAGATGTGGATGCCGTCGATCACCTCGTGGTCCAGCACCCAGCCCCGGCCCTTGGGGGCCAGCACGGTGACGGCATAGCCGGCCTCGGTCAGCGCCGTGGCTTCCAGCCAGACGCGACGGTCCAGCGGTACGGGAAGGTTTTCGACCACGATCAGAACGCGGCGTGGCTTTGCAAACGTCATGTCGCCGGTCTGTCCGATCTGTCACACTGTCAACGAAACGCCGGGATCGGGGATCGGGATCCCGGCCAAACATAAGGTCTTTGTGGTCCTAGCGAAGCCCGCGGAAAACTCCAAGCTTTTTTCCGCCCGGGCCTTCTGCCGGTTTCCTGCAACCTTTGTCCATAAACTATGCGAACAGCACGTTTTGGTGGCAATTTGTTAGCATCTTTGTGATGCCCTATGCTAACCTGAAGGGGTCGGCCCCTGGGTGACCGGCCAAAAACAGCTTAGATCCGGCAAGACCGGGCAACGGCGGGGCAGATCGATGGCAGTTCTATGATTGGGCATCTCAGCTTTGGTATTCTGGCCGGCGCGCTTCAGGCCGCGGTCCTGCTGATCAACGGCGCGGGCGGGTTGGCCGCACTTCTGGCTTACGGCGGCGTCGGCGCCGCGATGGTGCTGATCACCGCACTGATGGTGCGGCCGCACTAGGGCTGGCCTAGGGTGCAGTGCAGAGGTTCCGTCAGGCCGCGCCCTTCTCGGGCGTCCCGGGAAGGGCGGGCATCCCAGACATCTCTGGCAGGTCGGGCAGGGTCAGGGTTTCGATGGCGACCAGGCTTTGTTCGGTCTGCGCCATCTGGCTGCCGATCTGCGCGCCGATCTGGCTGACAGGGGTCGCGGCCCCCCCCACTTCGGCCCCGCGCGCCAAGTCCAGCCCCAGCTGCGAACAGGCCGCGGTAAAGGCCCCGACCGCATGCTCCAGCCGCAGATGGGCATCGGCCACATACAGATTGAACCCGTCAAAGGCCCGCACCTGTGCGGACAGGCCGCGCGCGGTTTCGGCCAGCCGCCCGGCCTGCACCGGATCGCTGGCAGCCCGCGCCTGCGCCTCGATCAGGGCCACCCGGTCCTTGGCCTGGGCCGCCACCCCGGCCTGAAACCGCGCCTCACCGCGTAAGGAGGCCACCTTGCGCGCCAACCCGACGATCAGATCCAGCCAGGTGTCAACCTGGGGCAACAAGGCACTGACCTGCAGCGGCAGGGGGCGCAGGGCCTTGGCTTCGGCCTCGGACAGGCGCACGCGGAACTCGATCGCCAGCCGGGCCAGCCGCGCCGCCTCGCTGTCCTTGCGCATGTCCTCGCCAAATTCCTGGATCAGAAGAACACGCCACAGCCCGCCCTCGTTGGCGCGGTCGCGAAAGTCGAAAACCGCCTTGCACAGCACCACCGCCGCCCCCCCGGCCAGCACCAGCGCCCAGGTGCCCGGCTGCAACCCGCCGCGCAATTGTGCGACATAGCAGACCACCGCCGCGATCCCGACCGCCGCCGCCACAAGCGCCGTGCCGGTATTGGTGACGGCCGCCTCGATCCGCGCCGCGCGCAGCCGGCGCTGCC
>JANNBI010000196.1:0-4271 GCA_031385345.1 Paracoccaceae bacterium
TATCGCTGCAGAAGGGCAGGGGGCTTTGAGCGAAGAACCCTTGGGCGCTGCTGACATTGACGCTGAGATCGACTTACCGGCCTTCCTGATGGCCGATCTTCCCTTGGAAAGCACCGCGCTGATGGCTTCGGAGTGAACTGAACCCCCGAGGGCGGGGAAGCCCGCCCTCAATCACCACAAAATACAATAATATCAATATGATGGGTGCGAATGCTCGCATCCAAGATGAGGAATCATGTCCGCAAACACAATCATTGACCAAGCGTCCTTGGGCGCGCTCATTCGTTACACCGACGGCAGTTCCAAACCGCCCGCGCGTTTCACCAAAAAGCTGGCGGCTTGGGAAAGATCTAACGGTGTTGGCCGTCTCGTGAAGAAAGAGCCGCCGCGACCCTATCCGACCTGGACGGCTCCAGCGTCCTTCACCTTGCATGAAGGCAACTTCTCCTCAGAGGGGGTGATCCTCGTGACAATCATGCGCAGCCACTCGGCGGATAGCCGGCTGGTCTTCGAGGTGGCCGAGGAACCGAAGCCCGGACAGGTCCGCGTGCTTCTGGACTTCGGTGGCAACACTGAGCTGCTGCATCTGGCGGAATCGGTCACTGCGGCCGAGCTTTGGATTGCCAAGGAGGGCTATCGCAACGCGCGGCTGCAGGTCGTCGGCAATGTGCGCGATAGGGCAGGGGAGGCGACTATCGCCGCCTGAGCCTTCTAAGAGACCAAGGAGACCCGCCGCACGCGGGTCTCTCATCCAGCACCAACTTGTCCCGCGCAACTCCGCGGGGCACCAAAGGCGCCATCCCCAGTAAGGACTCGGTTAACCAAAAGCATGTCCGCAAGGCTGGCAGCGAAGGCGTGAGCAGGATCTTGGGGACACTTCGGCACCTGTCGCCTGTGCACTATCCCCCGCTTGCCAGTCCCTTCCTTGGCCCAAAGCCGGTCTTCGAGATCAACCCGCGAAGGGTCGGACTACGGGCCAGCCCGTGCCGCCGGGTGGATTCGGGCAAGCCGAACGCACCCGGTGATGTCAGACCGTCTTTGGGCCTGCGGGTTCCTGTCAGCGCGGGGGATCGTCCCCCGCCTCCAAACAGGAGCCGAAAACAAATGTCCCGCAAAGATGCTCACGCCTTCGCTGCCTCCCTCGCCGCCACGCTTATGGTCTCGATCGTCGTCTTCCAGGCAGGGGATGGAACCTTTGGTGCCGTCCCCGCCGATGAAATCGACGGCGACGAGGTTCAGGTGCTTGTTGAGATCTACCCGTGGGCGTAATGCCAACGGTCGTTAAGAAGGCCCGGGTACCGGGCGAAGCCGTTTCCGCGGAACTGCAGAACAAATGGCGTCAGCCCAGGAACCGGTAACCGATTCCCGGTTCTGTCATGATGTAGCGGGGGTTGGCGGCATCATCTTCCAGCTTCTGGCGCAGTTGGCGCACATAGACGCGCAGATACTGGCTGTCCTCGGCATGGGCTGGGCCCCAAAGCGATTTCAGGATCATGGCTTGCGTGACCAATCTTCCCGCGTGGCTGGCAAGCAGCCACAAAAGATCGAATTCTCGTCGCGTTAGGTGGAGGGGCAGGCCCGATTTTGTCACCGTGTGGTTGACGGAATCGATCCGCAGGTCGAGCGTTTCAATTACCGCGGGGGTTGAGGTGCCGGCGCGATCCCGCAGCAGGCTGCGAATACGGGCAAGAAGTTCATTCATGCCAAATGGTTTGACTACGTAATCCTGCGCGCCTGCATCCAGTGCCGCGACCTTGCCGGCTTCATCCGCCCGAACCGACAGCACAAGAACCGGAACCGCTGACCAACCCCTGATTTCGCGCAGGACGGACAAACCATCTGCGTCGGGAAGGCCCAGATCCAGGATCACCAGCCCCGGTGCCTCTCGCGCCACCGCCAGAATGCCCTCGCGGGCGGTGGCTGCTTCGATCATGCTATGACCTTCGGCTTCCAGCGGCACGCGCAGAAACCGACGGATCGGGGCTTCGTCGTCGATCACAAGGATCCGGGTCGGCGCGGTCATACTGATGTCTCAGGGTTAAAGAGGGGCAAAGACAGCAAGATACGCGTGCCCGTGCCATCTGGCGAGGCCGTCTCGGCTCTTATGGAACCGCCCATCGCCTCGGTCAGTCCTTTGCAGATGGCAAGGCCAAGGCCTGTTCCCGCGCGCTGACGGTCGCCTTCATTGACACGGTAGAACATGTCGAACACGCGGGCCTGTTCGGCAGGCGGTATGCCGGGGCCAGAGTCGGTGATTGACATCTCAAGCCTTGCCCCGGTCAAGCGCGCCGCAAGGGAAAGGGTCGATCCTCCCGGAGCATATTTTGCGGCGTTGTCGAGGATATTGACCAGCACCTGTTCAAGCAAAACCTCATCTGCCAGCACAAGCGGCAGGTTGTCTGGCACATCGGCCGTCACCAGATGCGCCCGCAGCGGTGCGCGAAGACGGTGGCGGGCGGCGCCGATCAATTCGCCAATGTCCAGCGGCGCCAGATGCAGCTTTAGCGCACCATGACCAATGCGGGTCATGTCGAGAAGGTTTTGCACGTAACGGTCCAACCGTTCGCCTTCTTCGCGGATGTTTTCGGCAAGGTCTTTGCGGGCTGCGGCAGGAAGGTTTGGCGTGTCGGCCAGACTGCCTGCTGCGCCAATGATAGTCACCAGAGGCGTGCGCAGATCATGGCTGACGGATGACAGCAGCGCGGTGCGCAGGCGTTCAGTTTCCGACGCCAGCCGCGTTTCCGAAAGCTCTTCGGTCAGGCGGAGGCGTTCAAGCGCCAGTGCTATCTGATCCACCAGCGCATCCAGAAGCCGGCGGTCGGTGCGGGCGAACAGGCGGTCGTCTGTATACGCGATGCCCAGCACACCAAGCCGCCGTTCACCCGCGACAAGCGGCAGAAAGAACCAGTGCGCCGTTGGCAAAGTGTCCGATCCATGGCCGGAGGGTTCGCCCTTCTCCCAAGCGAATTGCGCTGCGGATTGGTCGCGGACATCCAGCCGGTCTTCAGGTGGAAAGCCGCCGACGACCTGCAATTCACCTGTCAGGGAGGGCCGCAAAAGAACGGATTCGCAGCGCAACGTCGTGGCAACATGGCTGACCGATGCCCAGATCACGTCATCGGCGGTGGCTGCAGCCGCGACGCGACGGCTGAAATCGTAAAGCTTGTTGGTGCGGTCCGCGATGCTGGCCTGCGCGTCGATCCGCGCGCGCAACCGTGCCGCCAGATTGCCGGTGATCATTGATGCCACAAGAAACAGACCCAGCGTTAACAGTTCACCCTGACGCGTCACGCGAAAGGTAAAGCGGGGCTCTGTGAACAGATAATTGTAGGCAAAGAAACCCAGCACCGCTGCGGCCATCGCCGGGCCAAGCCCCCTGCGGCTGGCCACGACAACCACCGCCGTCATGTAGATCACCGACAGGCTGGCGACCGGGAACAGCCGTTCCGCCGCATAAGAGCATACCGAGGCGACAACCACTGCCAGCACGGCCTCACCCCAAGCTAGTGGTTCATGCGACAGGCGCGGCAGATGCCACCCCGACCGTGTTGTGCGTTCATCGGGTTCTGCGGCCAGCGTGACTTCAAACTGTCCGGACTGGCGCAAAAGACCGGCTGCGACGTCTTCTGTCGTCAGGCGCGCCCAGAACGGGCGCGGGCGCGGTCGGCCGATCACGATGCGCTTTACGTTTCGATCTGCGGCATAGGTCAGGATTGCCTGCGCCACATCGCGTTCGGATTCCAGCGTGGCAAGCTCGGCCCCCAGCCGTTCCGCAAGGCGCAGGGTTCCGGCCAGCCGGTCCTTGTCGGCATCCGGCAAGCCTTCGGCGCGTGTCTGGGTGACGTTCAGCGCGATCCATTCAGCACGGGCGCGGTCGGCAGATCGTTTTGCCACCCGGATCGCCTCCCGCGCGGCGGGGCTTTCGTTGATGCAGACCAGAATGCGTTCCTGCGTGGGCCAAGGCCCGGCAATCGCGTTGGCCGCCATGTGTTCGCGCAGTTGCGCATCCACCCGGTCGGCGGCGGCGCGCAGGGCCAGTTCGCGCAGCGCGGTCAGATTGCCCTTGGCAAAAAACGAGGTCAGCGCGCGCGCGGCCTGATCCTGCGGATAGATCTTGCCTGCCTTCAACCGGTCTACCAGTTCATCAGGCGGCAGGTCGATCAATTCGATCTCATCCGCCATTCATCTAAAGCCACGTAGAGACAACGGCGCCCCCGCGAGCGCGTACGAATCGTGGACATGCGTCCCGGACACGGCGGACAGAGTCCGGA
>JANNBI010000197.1:0-13789 GCA_031385345.1 Paracoccaceae bacterium
CGAACGAATTCGACAGCGCCACGTCGATCCGCCGCCTGACCGCGACATGCGGCGCAAGGTCCAGCTTCGGCACCACCGCCGGATTGTCCAGATTGATCGTCGGCGGGGCCACCTGATCGCGCAGGGCCAGCACGCAGAAGATCGCCTCCACCGCCCCCGCCGCGCCCAGCAAATGGCCGATCGACGACTTGGTCGACGACATCGCCGCCTGCGCCGCCGCATCGCCCAACAACCGCTCCACCGCGCCCAGTTCGATCGTATCCGCCATCGTGCTGGTGCCATGCGCGTTGATATAGTCAATATCGCCCGGTTGCAGCCCGGCCCGCTTCAGCGCCATCTGCATGCTGCGGAACCCACCGTCGCCATCTTCGGCTGGGGCGGTGATGTGATAGGCGTCGCCCGACAAGCCGTACCCCAACACCTCGGCATAGATCTTGGCCCCCCGTGCCTTGGCATGTTCGTATTCTTCTAGAACCACCACGCCCGCACCCTCGCCCATCACGAACCCGTCGCGGTCGGCGTCATAGGGGCGGCTGGCCTTGGCCGGATCCTCGGCGCGCTTGGTGGACAGCGCCTTGCAGGCATTGAACCCGGCGATCCCGATCTCGCAGATCGGCGCTTCGGCCCCGCCCGCCACCATCACATCGGCATCATCCCACATGATCAGCCGCGCCGCATCGCCAATGGCATGCGCGCCCGTCGAACAGGCCGTCACCACCGCATGGTTTGGCCCCTTGAACCCGAACCGGATCGACACCTGACCCGAGATCAGGTTGATCAACGCGCCCGGAATAAAGAAGGGGGACACGCGCTTTGGCCCGCGTTCCTTGATCAGCACCGCCGTCTCGGCAATGCTGGCCAGCCCGCCGATGCCCGACCCGATCATCACCCCGGTGCGGCAACGCTGCTCTTCATTGGCAGGCTCCCACCCGGAATCGCGCACCGCCTGCACCGCCGCCGTCATCCCGTACAGGATGAAATCGTCAACCTTGCGCTGGTCCTTCGGCTCCATCCAGTGATCGGGATTGAAGGTGCCGTCGCTGCCATCGCCGCGCGGGATTTCGCAGGCATAGGTCGTCACGACATTGGAGGTGTCGAATTTGGTGATCGGCCCTGCGCCCGATTGCCCGGCCAAAAGCCGCTCCCAGGTTTCTTCAACCCCGCAGGCCAGCGGTGTCACCATTCCCAAACCCGTGATCACAACCCGACGCATAAGGCCCCCTCCAATTGGTCTTTCTTCCCCGCTTGATACACGCCCCCCTTGCACGGCGCAACCAATCCCGCCCGCCGGCCAACCCCGCCCATTGCCACTTTGGGTGGCAAATGCCGCCGCCGGAGGCCGCTAAATCCGCCCAATCCCCTAAAATCCGGCAAACCGCGCAACCTTGCCTTGACCAATTACCAAACTCCGCCCATATCCCAGAATGAACGTTCATTCCTGAACCCTTGTTTGCAAAGCCCGCCATGCCCAACCCCCTTCCCCCACCCGAGCAGAAGACGGCAGAGATCCTTGCCAGCCTGCGCACGACCTTTGCCGAAAAGGGGTTTGACGGGGCCTCGATGCAGGATCTGGCGCGCGCCGCGGGGATGAGTGCGGGCAATTTCTATCGCTATTTCCCGTCCAAAGCCGCGATCATTCAGGCGCTGATTTCCGCCGACATGCACCATATGGGCGACGATTTCGAAACCGCGCTGCAATCGCGCGACCCGATGTCCGATCTGCGCACCAAACTTCGCGCCAAGATCCTGCACCACCAATGCAGCCATGACGGCTGCCTCTGGGCGGAAATTCACGCCGTCGCGATGCGCAAACCCGATGTCGCCGCCATCCTTCAAGCGATGGAGGCGCAGATCACCGCCTATCTGATGCAGGTCTTTGCCACCCACACCGGCATGACCCGCGATCAGGCCCAGGCGGCCTTTGCCCCGCAGGCCGGGCTGATCATCACACTTTTCCGCGCTGCCGCGATGATCGGATCGCCCTCGGGCCCCGTAAAAGCCAGCATCACCGAACAGCTTATCGCCACCATTGACACGACGCTGGACGCCATCTCCAGCCACGCCCAGAAAGTCTGATCATGCGTTTGCCCCTTCTGACCCTTGCCTTTCTTGGCCTGACCGCCGTGTCGATGCCCGCTGCCGCCCAAGAGGTGGCCGCCGCCCAGCCCGTTCAGGAAGAGGTGTTTCCCGCCATCACCGTCTCAACCGTCGGCATCCAGACCCTGCGCGATGAAATCATCGCCTCGGGCCTTGTGGCCCCGGTCGAACAGGTCAACGTCGCCCCCCTGATCGAAGGGCAGCAGATCGAATCCCTGCTGGCCGATGTGGGCGACAAGGTGCAGGCGGGGCAGGTTCTGGCCACGCTGTCACGCTCCTCGCTGGAACTGCAAAAATCGCAGCTGAATGCCTCGCTTGCCTCCGCCCGCGCCACCATCGCCCAAGCCGAAGCGCAATTGACCCAAGCGCAATCCTCGGCGGATGAGGCGCGGCGCAGCAATGACCGCACCGTGACCCTGCAAGCCGCCGGCAACGCCACCCAGGCCGCCGCCGACAAAACCAACAACGCCGCCATCAGCGCCACCGCCCAACTGGCCGTGGCCACCCAGTCCCTGACCGCCACCAAGGCCAATCTGGATCTGGTCATGGCCCAGATCGCCAATGTCGATCTGCAACTGTCCCGGACCGAAGTCACCGCCCCCTTTGCCGGCGAAATCACCGCCCGCAACGCCACCCTTGGCGGCATCGCCTCGGCATCCGGGCAACCGATGTTCGTGCTGATGCGCGATTCCGCGCTGGAACTGCGCGCCGACATTGCCGAGGGCGATCTTCTGCGCGTCCTGCCCGGCCAACCGGCGCTGCTGGCGCTCTCCTCCAGCACCACGCCGCTGGCCGGCACCGTGCGCCTTGTTGAACCCTCGATTGATGCCGTCACCCGTTTGGGCCGCATCCGCATCGCCTTTGCCGACAGCACCCAAGTGCGGTCCGGCATGTTTGTCGAGGCGACGATCCTCGTCTCGGAACGCACCGCCATCGCCGTTCCCGTCACCGCCTTGGGCTCGTTCGACGGCCAGCCTTCGGTGATGCTGATCGAAGACGGCACCGCACGCCGCCAGGCCGTCACCACCGGCGTGCGCGACGGCGGCTGGGTCGAGGTGACCTCGGGCCTGACCGAAGGCCAGATTGTCGTGACCAAAGCCGGATCATTCGTGCGCGACGGCGACCGGATCACCCCGGTCGCTGAAACCAAAAGCAATTAAAAAGGACCGCGCATCATGAACTTTTCCGCCTGGTCCATCCGCAACCCCGTCGCGCCCCTGCTGGGATTTTTCCTGCTGATGGTCGTCGGCTGGCAATCCTTCAACGCCCTGCCGATCACCCGCTTCCCCAACATCGACATCCCCCTTGTCGCCGTCTCCATCGTGCAGCCCGGTGCCTCGCCGTCCGAGATGGAGGCGCAGGTCACCAAGGAAATCGAAGATGCCGTCGCGGGCATCACCGGGGTCAAGAACGTCATCTCCACCGTGACCGATGGCGTGTCCACCACCGCCGTCGAGTTTCGCATCGAAGTGCCCACCGACAAGGCCGTGCAGGACACCAAAGACGCCATCGACCGCATCCGTGGCAATCTTCCCGCCGAGATTGAGGCCCCGACCGTCACCCGCATCGACGTTGAAGGTCAGGCCATCCTGACCTTCGCCCTCAAAGCCCCCAACAAATCCTTCGAAGAACTGTCGTGGTTCGTGGACGACACCGTCAAACGCGCCCTGCAAGGCCGCGCCGGCGTGGGCCGCGTTGACCGCTACGGCGGCGCCGACCGTGAAGTCCGCGTCGAACTCGACAGCGCCAAGCTTGACAGCTTTGGCATCACCGCAGGCTCCGTCAGCCAGCAGCTGCGCGCCACCAACACCAACCTTGGCTCTGGCCGCTCAGAGGTTGGCGCAGGCGAACAGGCCATCCGCACCCTTGGCGATGCGCAAACCGTCACCGGTCTTGCCAACACCACCATCGCCCTGCCTTCGGGCCGCTTCGTGAAACTGGCCGATCTGGGCACCGTCACCGACACGTTTGAAGAACTTCGGTCTTTCTCGCGGCTGAACGGCGAACCTGTCGTCACCTTTTCGGTGTTCCGCGCCAAAGGTGCCTCCGAGGTTTCGGTCAAGGAAACCGTGGTCAAGCAACTTGATATCCTGCGCGCCACCTATCCCGATGTGCAGATCCTGCCGATCGACGATCTGGTCTATTTCACCCAAGGCAACTACGACGCCGCCATCGACACCCTGATCGAAGGCGCGCTTCTGTCGGTCATCGTGGTGTTCTTGTTCCTGCGCAACTGGCGCGCCACGCTGATTTCCGCCGTGGCCCTGCCCCTGTCGGCCGTGCCGACCTTCTGGATCATGGACATGCTGGGCTTCTCGCTCAACCTTGTGTCATTCCTTGCCCTGACCCTCGCCACCGGCATTCTGGTGGACGACGCGATTGTCGAGATTGAAAACATCGCCCGCCACATCCGCATGGGCAAAACCCCCTACCGCGCCGCGATTGAAGCGGCAGACGAGATCGGCCTTGCCGTCATCGCCACCACCTTCACCATCATCGCGGTCTTTGTGCCGGTGTCCTTCATGGGCGGCATTCCCGGCCAGTATTTTGAACAATTCGGCCTGACCGTGGCCTTCTCGGTGTTTTTCTCATTGCTTGTCGCGCGTCTGATCACGCCAATGATGGCCGCCTATCTGATGACCGCCAAAGACGGCGGCACGCATGAGGCGCATGCCGACGGCATCTTCATGCGCGGCTACCTGCGCCTGATCCGCGCCACCACCCAGACATGGCGCTGGGGCCGCCTGAAATTCGGCGTCTATTACCTGACGCTGGTCGGCGCTTTCGTCGCCTTCGGCATCTCGATGTATTTCATGCTGCAAGTCCCGGGATCGTTCATCCCACCCGAGGATTCGGGCCGTATCTCCATCTCGGTCGAACTGCCCCCCGGCACCACCCTGTCGCAAACCGACGATGTGGCCGCCGTGATCTACAACCAGATCAAGGATATCAAATGGGTCGATCAGGTCTTCGTGCTGGGCGGCTCGTCCCCAACCGGTGAACTCGACATCCGTCGCGCCACCGTCACCGTGCTGCTGGACAAACTCGACCACGGCCTTTTGCTGAAACTTTCGGCCTTCGCGCGCAAAATCCCTGTGATCGGTGCGGTGATCCCCGAGGTTGCCGACAAAGGCCGATCCACCCCGCAGAACGTGGTAGAGGCCGAGATTTTCACCCGCCTGAAAACCATCCCCGACATTCGCGCGATCAAACTGAACGACCGCGGCGCCAAAGACATCACCTTTAACGTGCTGGCCCCCAATGACGCCCTGCTGTCCCAAGCCGTGGCAAGTCTGGAAGAGGCCCTGCGCGGCGATCCGCTGTTGGCCAATGTCGCCGCCGAAGGCGCGCTGCCCCGCCCCGAAATCCAGATCCGTCCCCGGCTGGAAGAGGCCGCGCGGATGGGCATCACCACCCAGTCCATCGCCGCCGTGCTGCGCGTCGCCACCATCGGCGACTATGACAGCACCCTTGCCAAAGTGTCGCTCGACGGTCGCCAGATCCCGGTTCGCGTCCGCCTCAACGACGCCACCCGCGAAGATCTGAACCGCATCGCGAACCTGAAGGTGACGACGGCCAGCGGCGCCACGGTGCCTTTGTCCGCAGTGGCCGATATCGTCGTCTCCGAAGGCCCGGCCACCGTCAAACGGCTTAACCGCGAGCGTCAGGCCGAAATCGGCGCGAACCTGCCCGTCGGCGTCGCCCTTGGCACCGCCACCACCCGGTTCAAGGAAATCCTTGACGCCACCCCCCTGCCCGCCGGCGTCCGCGTGGTGGAATCCGGCGATGCCGAGGTTCAGGCCGAATTGTTCTCCGCCTTCGGCAAGGCCATGATCCTTGGCCTTCTTTTGGTGCTGACCGTGCTGATCCTGCTGTTCCGCTCGGTCATCCAGCCCTTCACCATCCTTGCCTCTTTGCCCCTCGCCATCGGCGGCGTCGCCGCGGCCCTGATCCTGACCGGGTCGGCCCTGTCCATGCCCGTCCTGATCGGCATCCTGATGCTGATGGGCATCGTCACCAAAAACGCCATCCTGCTGGTGGATTTCGCGATCGAAATGCGCGCCCACGGCATGGACCGGCTGAAATCGGTGATCGAGGCTGGCCACAAACGCGCCCAGCCCATCGTCATGACCTCTATCGCCATGTCGGCGGGCATGCTGCCTTCGGCTCTTGGCGTGGGTGAGGGCGGGTCGTTCCGCGCCCCCATGGCCACCGCGGTGATCGGCGGCATTATCGTCTCGACCGTGCTGTCGCTGATCGTGGTGCCGTCCTTCTATCTGATCATGGATGATGTCAGCTATTGGCTGTCCAAACTGTTCAGCCGCGTTCTGGGCCCGAAAGAGGCCGACCCTGACGCCCCCGCGCCCGAAATCCTGGCCGAGCGTATCGCCCTTCTTGCCGCCGAACAGGCCTCGCTGCGCGACCGCATCAATGCCATCTCTCCCGGCGGGAACCTGCGCGCGGCGGAATAAGCCTGTCCTCCCTCTGCGGCACATAGCTGCCGCAGAGGGGGCCTTACTGGGCCACCCCTCAACCCCTTGGCACCCATCCGCAAAACCCGCCCTCAGGCGGAACATCTAGGCCATTCCGGGTGCGGTGACCCAGTTCCGAACCGGATCACCAGACCAATCCCAGACCACCCCCAGATCCCCTCTGACCCACATCCAGCGCGCGCGCCGGTAACAAAGCCATAACCCCGCAGCGCCAAACTTGCCGCGATCGGTGCACCAAGCACCCAAGCCCCCCAAAACAGCCCGCCGCTGCTAACCAACTAACCCCCTCAAACCACCCCACTCGTTAACACATCCATCCCTTGCCCTCTCCCCACGACACCGCCCAACCCCCTGCCCCGCTTCACAAATCCAACCCTACGCCACCCCAAATCCGCCCCCAAAAGTTAATTGAGCACGCGCAATTTTCCGCCCCTAGGCCCCCCATCCGCCTTCAATAGGCGGCCAATTCCCTTGGGAATTGCCGCTTGGCCCAAATATCCCCTCTTGTTTGAACCCGCCAATATGAAAAAAGCACCCCCGAAGAGGTGCCTTTTGCCGAAATCCACAGGCTTGAAACCTTAGGCTGCCGAAGAGATGAACTTGACCGCGTCACCGAAGGTCTGGATCGTTTCGGCCGCGTCATCGGGAATCTCGATCCCGAATTCTTCTTCAAAAGCCATCACCAGCTCGACCGTATCCAGGCTGTCAGCGCCCAGATCGTCGATGAACGAGGCGTTCTCGGTTACTTTATCTGCTTCGACGCCAAGATGCTCGACGACGATCTTCTTCACACGATCCGCGATGTCGCTCATGTTTCTTCCTCTGTGTTACGGGCTTAATTCCCGGCTATCTTATCTGCTTGGCCCGTCGGGACCAAACGCCATTTTCCCCAAGGGCGCGCGACCGTTCTGGTCCCGAATCCGCCAAGGACTCTGGCTTGCCGGGCCTATACCAAGCACGGGCCTTCATGGCAAACTCTTTCCATTCCGCCCCGCGCCCCCGGCCTCAGATCATCGCCATACCGCCGTTGACATGCAACACCGCCCCGGTGACATAGCCGGCCTGCGGACTGGCCAGATACAGCACCGCCGCCGCGATATCCTGCACCTCGCCCATGCGCCCCGCCGGCACCTGCGTCAGGATCCGGGCCTTTTGCTCCTCGGTCAGCTTTTCGGTCATCGCGGTGGCGATGAACCCCGGCGCGATGCAGTTCACCGTGATGTTCCGGCTGGCCACCTCTGCCGCAAGCGATTTCGACATGCCCACCATCCCCGCCTTGGAGGCCGCGTAATTCGCCTGTCCGGGATTACCGGTCGCCCCCACCACCGACGAGATATTCACGATCCGCCCCCAGCGCGCCTTCATCATGCCCCGCAGAACCCCCCGGCACAGCCGGAAGGTCGATGTCAGGTTCACATCCAACACCGACAGCCATTCCTCGTCCGACATCCGCATGAACAGATTGTCCTTGGTGATCCCGGCATTGTTCACCAGCACATCCACCGATCCCATCGCCGCCACCGCCGCCTTGGGCAGGGCCTCGACGCTGGTGGCATCGGCCAGATTGCAGGGCAGCACATGCGCCCGGTCGCCAAGGCTCGCCGCGAGGGCCTCCAAAGGCTCCACCCGGGTGCCAGACAGCGCCACCACGGCCCCCGCCTGATGCAAAGCGCGGGCGATTTCCGCCCCGATCCCGCCAGAAGCCCCCGTGATCAACGCCGTCTTGCCCGTCAGATCAAACATCCCGAAACCCTTTCGCCTGCAATGGTCGGCCAAGTCCCATGGACCGCGCCGCCTGATCCAATTTTCCCCAGAACGGGTGCCCGCCCTTAGACCTTCAGTGCTGCGATATCCTCGGGCGTGCCGACCGTGCGCAGCACGACCTCGCCCTGAACGCAGCGCTTGATCATGCCCGACAACGCCTTTCCGGCTCCGATTTCCCAGAACTCGGTCACCCCGGCGCCTTCCATCCACAACACGCTTTCGCGCCAGCGCACCGATCCGGTAACCTGCGCCACCAAAAGGGCGCGGATGCGGTCAGGTTCGGTTACCGCCTCGGCCCGCACGTTCACCACCACCGGCACGATGGGCGCCAGAACCGACACCGCCGCCAGCGCCTCGGCCATGACCGCCGCCGCGGGTTGCATCAAGGCACAGTGAAACGGCGCTGACACCGGCAGGATCATCGCGCGCCGCGCGCCGCGGGTTTTGGCGATTTCGACCGCGCGTTCGACGGCGGCTTTGTGGCCGGACACGACGACTTGCGTCGGATCGTTGTCATTGGCGGCCTGACAGACCTCGCCCTGCGCCGCCTCGGCGGCGACATCGGCGGCATCCGCGAAACTCATCCCCAATAGGGCGGCCATGGCGCCCAGACCCACCGGCACCGCCTCTTGCATGGCGCGGCCCCGGATGCGCAGCAGACGCGCGGTATCGGCAAGGGTCAGCGCCCCCGCCGCACACAGCGCCGAATATTCGCCCAAGGAATGACCGGCGACGAAACTGGCCTGCGCCAGACCCAGACCCTCGGCCTCCAGCGCTGCCATCGCCGCCAAAGAGGTCGCCATCAGGGCCGGCTGGGCGTTCTGCGTCAGGGTCAACTCGGCACTGTCACCCTCCCAGATCAGCGCCGACAACTTCTGGCTCAAAGCCTCGTCCACCGCGTCAAACACGGCTTTGGCTTGGGGATAAGCCTCGGCCAGGGCGCGGCCCATTCCGATGGTCTGGGCACCCTGCCCCGGAAACACAAATGCTCGGCTCACGTCTTGGCCCTCCCTCAAGGTCTTTTTTCCGGAGTATCCGGATCGTGAATAAACCGCAACTCTGCCCAGCCTGCCTTGACGCTCCGCGACCCGAATGTGCAGGTTCGCGCACTTCTGCGGCCCAATTCTTCGTTCTCATTTCACCCGTTCGGCTTCATAAAAGGAGCATGTTCATGCTGCCCCCTGCCCGCAAAATCCTTTATGCTGTCACCTTTGAAGTTGGCGGCGTTTTTGTCTCGGCGCTGTCGCTGTTGGTCCTGTCCACGGCTGGCCCCGCCGACACCCTGACCTTCGGGATCCTGACGGCCATCGTTGCGATGGGCTGGTGCTATGTGTTCAACACGATGTTCGAGGCTTGGGAAATGCGCCAAACCCGGCGGGGACGCAGCCAGATGCGGCGCGTCGCCCATGCGGTCCTGTACGAAACGACCTTGGTCCTGCTGCTTTTGCCAATAACGATGTGGTGGTTTTCGGTGTCGTTTTTCGGCGCCGTCGCGATTGAAATCAGCCTGACCCTGATCTTTCTGGCCTACACCTATGTCTTTACGTGGGCCTTCGACCGGGTTTTAGGACTGCCCACTTCGGCGCTTTGACCTGTCCCGACCGGATCACCGGCAGACCGCCTTGCAATCGCCCAAGATCTTTGTATAAGGCCGCATCCTTTCCGTATTTCCATGAACCGGCGCAGCCTCTCGTGGACGGGCCGCGGAAAGGTTAGCCCGTCCTATGAAATGCGCCTTGACCAGAACGGAGTACACATGCCGCTATACGAGCATGTTTTTATCTCGCGTCAGGATCTTTCCAGCGCCCAAGCTGAAAGCCTGGTGGAGCATTTCACAGCAGTTATCGCAGACAACGGCGGCAAGATCGTCGAAAGCGAATACTGGGGCGTGAAAACCATGGCCTACAAGATCAACAAGAACCGCAAGGGCCACTATGCCCTGCTGAAGTCTGACGCTCCGGCGGCGGCTGTGCAGGAAATGGAACGCCTGATGCGCCTGCATGACGACGTGATGCGCGTGTTGACCATCAAGGTCGATGCACATGTCGACGGCCCGTCGGTGCAAATGCAAAAGCGTGACGACCGTGAGCGTGGCGACCGTCCCGAGGGGGGCTTTGGCGGTGAACGCCGCGAGCGTCCGTCGTTCGGTGGTGACCGCCCCGATCGTGGTGGCGACCGCGGTGGTGACCGCGGCGGCTTTCGTCGTTGATCTGAGAAAAGGACCATAACCCATGGCGAACAAACCATTTTTCCGCCGCCGCAAGGTCTGCCCCTTCTCGGGCGACAACGCACCGGCGATTGACTACAAAGACACGCGCCTTTTGCAGCGCTATGTGTCGGAGCGCGGCAAGATCGTGCCGTCTCGTATCACCGCGGTCTCGGCCAAAAAGCAGCGCGAACTGGCACAAGCCATCAAGCGCGCCCGCTTTCTGGCCCTGCTGCCCTATGCCGTGAAATAAGGAGCACCGGACATGCAAGTGATCCTTTTGCAACGTGTGGCCAAGCTGGGCCAAATGGGTGAAGTCGTGAACGTCAAAGACGGTTTCGCACGCAACTACCTTCTGCCCCAGGGCAAGGCTTTGCGGGCGAACGAAGGCAATATCAAATCCTTCGAGACCAAAAAGGCGCAGCTTGAGGTGAACAACCTTGAGACGAAGAAAGAAGCCGAAGTTGTCGGCGCCAAGCTGGATGGCCAGACCTTTGTCGTGATTCGTTCGGCCTCGGATGCCGGCGCGCTTTACGGTTCGGTCACCACCCGCGACGCCGCCGAAGCGGCCACCGAGGGCGGCTTTACCGTCAACCGCGGTCAGGTCGTTCTGGACCGTCCGATCAAAGATCTGGGTCTGCACACGGTGTCGGTCGTTCTGCACCCCGAGGTCATCGCCAAGATCGTGCTGAACGTGGCGCGGTCCACCCAAGAGGCCGAACTTCAGGCCTCGGGCAAGTCGATCCAAGCCCTGGCTGCCGAAGCCGAGGCCGAGGCCGATTTCGAAATCGCAAATCTGTTCGACGAAATGGGCGCAGCCCAGGACGGCGAAGACCTGACGCGCGACTGATCCGGTCGCAAGACCAATAGAAACCGCGCCGGGGAAACCGGGCGCGGTTTTTTCATGGGCGATGGGTCGTAAGGCAAACCGCTTCCACCCTTGGCATACCCCTTCCCGTCTGTTGCCCCATTCGTAAGTCACGGGTTACGCCGGGACATGTCGCAAACAAACCAGCCGGGTCAATGCCCCCCGCCTAGGTTGGCCAGATGAAACTTTCGGCTTCCGCGCTGGGCATCACCTGCCTGATTTTTGGCATTGCGATCTTTTCCGTGCAGGATCTGATCCTGAAATGGATTTCAGGGGACTACCCGCTGCATCAGGCGATGGTCCTGCGGTCCATCACCGCGATCCCCTGCCTTCTGGCGCTGACCCTTTGGCTGGACGGGGGGCTGCGCAGCCTGATCAGCCCGACCTGGCCCGCGATGCTGGGGCGCGGTCTGCTGAACTTTGCGGCCTATACCGCCTATTATCTGGCGCTGGCGGCGCTGCCGATGGCCACCACCGTTGCCTTGTATTTCACCGCCCCGCTGATCATCACCATCCTGTCGGTGGTCCTGTTGCATGAGAAGGTGTCAGGGCGGCGCTGGGCGGCGATTCTGGCCGGGTTCGTCGGCGTGGTGATCATGGTGCGGCCTGGCGGCGATCTGTTTGACTGGGCGGCCCTGCTGCCGGTGTTCTGCGGCGCGGCCTATGCCGGGTCGATGATCATGGCGCGGACCATGGGCACGCGCGACACGGCGGCGGCGATGGCCTTTTGGGGCAACATTGCTTTTCTGGCCTGTGCGACCGTCCTGTCGGTGATCTATGGGCCGGGGGGCTACGGCCAAAGCGGCCACGCGTCCTTGCAGTTCCTGATGCGGGGCTGGGCGATGCCGACGCTGTGGGACGGCTTTCTGATGGGGTCGTGTGGGGTGATTGCGGCAATAGGGCTGACCGCCCTGACCCAAGCCTACCGGATCAGCCAATCTTCGGTCGTGGCCCCGTTCGAGTTCACCTTTGCCTTTTGGGGCGTGCTGTGGGGCTGGATGTTCTGGGGCGACCTGCCCGACACTTGGGGCTGGGTCGGGATCGCGGTGATCGTTGTGGCGGGGATCTTTGTCCTGCGCGCCGACCGGCCCCAGCCGCAGAGGGCTGAAGCCTGAAGGAAGTCAGCCCAGATCCGGGAACATCGCGCGCAGGCCCGTGACATGATCGGCAAGCGCCGGAACCGCCGCCCACTGCGCCAGAAGATCGGTCCAGCGCATCCGCACAAAGACCACGTTATCCCCGGCGATCAGCTTGGAAAATTCGGCCAATTCGCGCCGGTGCAGCGCCTTGCGGTTGGCATCCACCTTTTTGCCCGAAGCCCAGTTCACCGGATCGGCATACAGATAGACCAGCACCGCGCCCGAAGCCCGCTTTTCGGCGCGCGTCCAGATGCCGTAGGCGCTTTTGATCAACTGCACCGCATCCAGCGCCTCGAACCCGACATTTCCCTTGACCAGATCGTCACGCAGCGCGGTGAAGCGTGGCAATTTCTCGCGCCAGACAGGGCGGTCATAGACTTCGGCAAAGCCGCTGGCCTTGGCGGGACGGAAGGGTTCATAGCGCCGCGATTCGACGCCAATCAGCGTGGTGGCGGATTCCATGCCAACATCCAGCCAGGGGTGGCGGCCATCCTTCCAAGGATAGCGCATCTCAGCCTCCAGCGTGACCGAGGTGACCTGTCCCGACGGCACGCCTTGCAGCGCGGGCATCTGGGTGGCGCGGTTCAGAAACCAGCCAAAGGCATTGGCCACTAGGGCCGCCGAAGATTCCGGCCCCTCCATCTTGCCGGTCTTGTATTCATGCCCCGGAGAGCGCGAGAGGCAGTCAAGAATGCCCTCGACAGGCAGATCAGGCAGGAAATCGGGCATGGGGTGGCCTTTTGGTGGTCGGGAATGGAAAGGGCCGCCCCGAGGGGACGGCCCAGATTTTCGCCATGACGAAAGGCTTACATCTCGTCCAGGGCCTCGACCAGCTTTTGCAGGTCATCCTTGGTGATTTCCTTGTCGGTCACCTTGGCCAAAGCCACGATGTGATCGACAACCTTGTCTTCAAAGATCGGCGCACGCAGCTGCTGCTGCACTTGCTGGTTCTTCTGCACGAATTCGAAATACTGGCGTTCCTGACCGGGATACTGGCGTGCCTGCGCCAGAACGGCTTGGGTCATCTCGGCGTCGGTGACGGTGACCTCGGCTTTGCGACCGACCTCGGCCAGAACCAGACCCAGACGGACGCGGCGTTCGGCCAGGGACTTATGCTCGTCCGTGGTTTCGATCGCGTCGTGGTTATGGCCTTGTTCCTGCGGGTTTTCTTCATGCCACAGCTGATGCGCGATCTGGTTCGCCTCGGCCTCGACCAAGGCCA
>JANNBI010000242.1:0-7557 GCA_031385345.1 Paracoccaceae bacterium
GCCACCTGCCGGGTCGAGGGTCTGATCACCATCGAGGGCGAGGATATCAACGATCCGCGCGTCGATCCGGTGCAGTTGCGCGCCAAGGTCGGCATGGTGTTCCAGAAACCGAACCCCTTTCCAAAGTCGATCTATGACAATGTGGCTTATGCCCCAAGATCCACGGATTGACCCGCAACAAGGCGGAACTGGACGAGGTGGTTGAAAGCTGCCTGCGCAAAGCCGCCCTGTGGACCGAGGTCAAAGACCGCCTTGCCGCCCCCGGAACCAGCCTGTCTGGCGGCCAGCAGCAGCGTCTTTGCATCGCCCGCGCCATCGCCACCTCTCCCGAGGTGTTGTTGATGGACGAACCCTGTTCCGCGCTAGACCCCATCGCCACGGCGCAGGTTGAAGAACTGATCGACGAATTGCGCAGCCAGTTTTCGGTGGTCATCGTGACCCACTCGATGCAGCAGGCCGCCCGCGTGTCGCAGCGCACCGCGTTTTTCCATCTGGGCAATGTGGTGGAATACGGCGAGACGACGCAGATTTTCACCAACCCGAAAGATCCGCGCACGGAATCCTATATCACCGGCCGGATCGGCTAAGGGGGCATCATGTCGAACAACCAACATATCCTGCGCGCCTTTGACCGTGACCTTGAAACCGTACAGGCGCTGATCATGCGCATGGGCGGCATGGTCGAGGCGGCCCTGTCGGACGCCGCCAAAGCCCTTGAAACCCAGGACGAGGAACTGGCCGAACATGTTCGCGCTGGCGACGCCGCCATTGATGCCATCGAAGAAGAGATCAACAGCGAATGCGCCCGGCTGATCGCCCTGCGCGCGCCGATGGGATCGGATCTGCGCACCGTCCTGTCGGTGATGAAGATCGCGGCCAATCTGGAACGCTGCGGTGATTATGCCAAGAACCTTGCCAAACGCTCCAAGGTTCTGGCGACGCTGACGCCGATTCCCGGTGCCAGCGGATCGCTGCGCCGGATGGGGCGGCAGGTCGGACTGTTGCTGAAGGACGCGCTGGACGCTTTCATCGCTCGCGACGCTGCCCTGGCCGAAGACGTGCGCCAGCGCGATCACGACGTTGACCAGATGTACAACACCCTGTTCCGTGAATTTCTGACCCATATGATGGAAGATCCGCGCAACATCTCGGCCTGCATGCACCTGCATTTCATCGCCAAGAACATCGAACGGGTCGGGGATCACGCGACATCCATTGCCGAACAGGTGATCTACCTTGCCACCGGGTCAATGCCCGGCGAGGCGCGGCCCAAGGTTGAAGCCGTGGCGCAGGGAACCGGTGTATGACGAAGCCATCGGTCCTTCTGGTCGAGGACGAGCCGGCCCAGCGCGAAGTTCTGCGCTATAATCTGGAAGCCGAGGGCTTTGCCGTGGTGATCGCGCGCGACGGCGAAGAAGCGATGGAGCGGGTGGCCGAAGGTCTGCCCGACCTGATCCTGCTCGACTGGATGTTGCCGCATGTGTCGGGGATCGAAGTATGCCGTCGTCTGCGTCTGCGCCCCGAAACCCGGGGCATTCCGGTGATCATGCTGTCGGCGCGGTCCGAAGAGGTGGACAAGGTGCGTGGTCTTGAAATCGGCGCCGATGACTATGTGATCAAACCCTATTCGGTGGTTGAACTAATGGCCCGACTGCGCGCGCAACTGCGCCGCGTGCGTCCCGCGGCCTCGGGGCAGGTGCTGGAATGGGCCGATCTGCGGCTGGACGGCGAAACCCACCGCGTCACCCGCGCCGGGGCCGAATTGAAACTGGGCCCGACGGAATTTCGCCTGCTGGCCACTTTCCTTGAACGTCCCGGCCGCGTTTTCAGTCGTGAGGCGCTGCTGGACCGGGTCTGGGGCCGCGACATCTATGTCGACAGCCGCACCGTGGACGTGCATATCGGCCGCTTGCGCAAGGCGCTGATGGCTTTGGGCGGCGATGATCCTTTGCGCACCGTGCGCGGATCCGGCTATTCGCTGGGATAGGGGCTACAGCCGCGCCAGCCGTTCCGTCAGCAAGTTAAAGAACCCCTCGGCATCGACGCCGCCCACGAACAGCGCATTGGCGGCCCGCCCGGTGACGCCCCACCAATCCGCCACGGTCATGCCCAGCGTCAACTCTGATTGGGTCTCGATCTCGACATTGACATGCCGCCCGGTGAAGAGTTCCGGCTTCAGCAAATAGGCGATCACGGTCGGGTCATGCAGCGGCGCGCCCTCGGAGCCATATTTCTTGGCATCGAAACGTTCAAAGAAATCGGCCCATTCCGCCGCCATCCGGCCCACTTCGGTGCCCATCGCGCGAAAGGCTTCGATCCGTTTGCGCGTGGTCAGCACCTTGTGGGTCACATCCAGCGGCATCACCACCAAGGAAATCCCGGATTTGAACACCACCTCCGCCGCTTCGGGATCAACATAGATGTTGAACTCTGCCGCCGGGGTGATGTTGCCAACCTCAAAATACGCCCCGCCCATCAGCACGATCTGACGGACGCGGCCCACGATATCGGGTGCTTTCAGAAAGGCGGTGGCGATGTTGGTCAAGGGGCCAAGCGGGCACAGGGTGACCGAATGCGCAGGCTCGGCCCGCAAAGTGTCGATGATGAAATCGACGCCATGTTGCGGGTCCAGCGGCATCGTGGGTTCGGGCAGGGCAGGGCCGTCCAGCCCGGTCTTGCCATGTACATGTTCAGCCGTGACCAGCTTGCGTTTCAACGGGCGGTCGCAGCCAGCGAAAACCCGCATGTCGGGGCGCTCGGCCAGTTCACAAATTATGCGCGTGTTGCGCGTCGTCAGCGCCAAGGGCACATTGCCCGCCACCGCCGTCAGACCCAGAACCTGCAATTCCGGACTGGCCAGCGCCAGCAGAATTGCAAAGGCGTCGTCCTGACCGGGGTCGGTGTCAATGATGATCTTGCGCGGGGTCATGGGACGTCCTTGGCTGCCAAGTCCCCTTTGTGCCCAATCCTGTCCAGATGGTCAAGAAAAACGGGGCCCTAAAGCCCCGTTTTCAGCGGTAATGTTTCTAAAACCTCAGCCGTCGAAATCAACCGCCTCGATCAGTTTCAGCGCATCGGCGCGCAGGGCCGCCAGATCGCTTAGGCGCAGGGTGTCGGGCGTGAACGTCCCCCAACTTTGCACCAAGGCTGACCGTTCGACCCCCGCCTTGACCGGGAATTCGTGGTTCGTCTCGGCATAGATCTTTTGCGCCGTGTCAGACGCCAGCCATTCCATCAGCTTCAGCGCCGCATCATGGTTCGGCGCCGCTTTGGTCATCGCCACGCCCGAGATGTTCATATGCGTGCCCGCGCCTTCAAACACCGGGAACACGATCGACACCGAATTGGCCCATTCCGCCTGTTCGGGATCGGCCATCATCTGCCCCATGTAATAGGTGTTGCCGACGGCAATATCACATTCGCCAGCCCAGATCGCCTTGACCTGATCGCGGTCGCCGCCTTCGGGCTTGCGGGCCAGATTGGCCTTCACCCCTTCCAGCCAGGTCGTCGTATAAGCCGCATCGTGATGCGCCAGAATGGCCGAGGTCAGCGCGACATTGTAATCATTCGACCCCGACCGCGTGCAGATCCGGCCCTTCCATTTGTCAGATGCAAGGTCTTCATAGGTCGTGACTTCGCCCGGCTGCACCCGGTCCTTGCTGGCATAGACGATCCGCGCCCGCGTCGTCAGGCCGAACCACTGGTTGCCCGCATCGCGGTATTCGGCGGGAATATTCGCCTCCAGCACCGGCGAGGTGACGGCTTGCGTCACCCCTGCCGCCACGATTTCGGTCAGGCGCGCAATGTCCACCGTCAACACCAGATCAGCCGGGGAACGGTCGCCCTCGGCCACCAGACGCTCGGTCATGCCCTTGTCAACAAAGGCGACATTCACCGCAATCCCGGTTTCCGCCGTGAAAGCATCCATCAAGGGTTTGATCAACTCGGGCTGACGATGGGAATAGATGTTGACCTCTTCGGCCAAAGAAGGGGCGGCGACAGAGATCAGGGCGAGGGCCAAAGTGGAAATACGCATTGTTTAGTCCTTTTGTCAGGTATTCGTGAGCGGTGATAAACCAAGCTCGCGGGGCGCGTCAATACCTGAGTAAATGCATCACCTATTTTTTATGTTGCGGCTTTGGCTGGGGGTTTTGCCGCCTTGGCAAGCTTCTCCTCGGCCTTGGCGCGGTTCCACAGGGCGTCCATCTCGGCCAGATCGGACTGGGCGGGGATCTTGCCCGCCTCGGCCAGCCAATCTTCAATCCGGTTAAAGCGACGGGTGAACTTGGCATTGGCGGCGCGCAGGGCGGCTTCGGGATCGACGTGCAGGTGACGGGCCAGATTGGCCATGACAAACATCAGATCGCCGAACTCCTCGGCCACCTCGGCTTCGGTCAGGGTCGCGCGCGCTTCGACCAGTTCGGCGGCTTCTTCGGCGATCTTGGCCACCACCTCGTCGGTAGAGGGCCAGTCAAACCCCACCCGCGCCGCCCGCTTCTGCAACTTCACCGCCCGCGTCAGCGCCGGCAGACCCAGCGCCACGCCGTCCAGAACCCGCGCCGGACCACGCTCTGCCGCCTTGATCTTCTCCCAATCCGCAGTCTGCTGCTCGGCAGACTTTTCCCGATTGTCATTGCCAAACACATGCGGATGCCGCGCGATCATCTTGTCGCTGATCGCCGCCGCGATGTCGTCAAAGCCGAACAGCCCCGCCTCCTCGGCCATCTGGGCATGATAGACCACCTGCAACAGCAAATCGCCCAATTCCCCCGGCAATTCGCCCCAGGCCTGCCGATCTATCGCGTCCGCAACCTCATGCGCTTCTTCAATCGTATAGGGTGCTATGGTCGCGAAACTCTGTTCAATATCCCAGGGGCAGCCGGTTTTGGGGTCGCGCAAGCGCCGCATGATTTCGCGTAAACGTTGCATCTGATCGCCCTGATCAGCGTCGAGTTGCCGGGATGCGTCGTCAGAATGTGTCACGGCCATTGTGGCCCCCCAAGAATTGCGGTTTGATCATAAAGCATTGCCATGGAGACCCCAATATGCCCGTCCTGAACCGTATCGCCTCTTTTTCCGAGGACATGAAGGGCTGGCGCAGGCACTTGCACCAAAACCCCGAACTGTCCTTTGACTGCCACAACACTGCGGCCTTTATCGCGGACCGCCTGCGCGAATTCGGCGTGGACGAGGTTCACACCGGCATCGCCAAGACCGGCATCGTCGCGATCATCAACGGCACTGGCGAAGGCCCGACCATCGGCCTGCGCGCCGATATGGACGCCCTGCCGATCCTGGAAGTCACCGGCGCGCCCTATGCCTCGACCATTGCGGGCAAGATGCACGCTTGCGGCCATGACGGTCATGTCACCATGCTGCTGGGGGCGGCGAAATATCTGGCCGAAACCCGGCGCTTTGCCGGTCGCGTGGCGCTGCTGTTTCAACCCGCCGAAGAGGACGGGGCAGGCGGCATGGTCATGGTGCGCGAAGGTGTCATGGACCGCTTTGACATCACCCAGGTTTACGGCATCCACAACGCGCCGAACCTGCCCTTTGGTCATTTCTTCACCAATCCGGGCGCACTGATGGCCTCGGTTGATACGGCCTGCGTCACCATCACCGGACGCGGCGGTCACGGCGCCACGCCGCATGAATGCATCGACCCGGTGGTCGCGCTGATCGGCATGGTCGGCGCGGTCCAGACCATCATCCCGCGCAACGTCTATGCGCTGGACGAGGCGGTGATTTCCGTCACCATGGTCCATGCCGGCACGGCGTCCAACATCATCCCCGAACAGGCGACCTTCACCGCCACCATCCGCTGCTTCAAACCCGCGGTCCGCGCGCTGCTGAAAAAGCGCATTTTCGAAATCGTTGAAGGTCATGGTCTGGCCTACGGCGTACAGACCAGCATTGACTATGACTGGGGCTATCCCGCCACGATCAACCACCCCTCGCAGGCCGCCTTCGCCACCGAGGTCGCGCGCGAGGTTTCCGGCCCCGAAGCGGTTGACGGCAAGTCCCCCCGCGAAATGGGGTCCGAGGATTTTTCCTACATGCTGGAATCCCGCCCCGGCGCCTATCTGTTTCTGGGCATCGGTCCGGGCGCGGGCCTGCACCACGCCGCCTATGATTTCAACGATGACGCCGCCCCGGTCGGCGCCAGCTTTTTCGCAAGGTTGGTCGAACGGGCGCAACCGCTGGCCTAAGGTCGGGGCGGGGGCGGCTGGGTGAACTGCATTTCATCCAATTTGAACTGCTTTCGGACCGATTTGGAAACGCTCCTGATGGAGCGTGTCCTGGTTCGTGGACCGCAAGGCGACGGGCAAAGGACTCTCCGCAGGCTGTGTGGCTGATCATGATTGGGCAAAACGACAGGACGAACCCCTCTAAATCCCCCCCCTTCATAATTTGATCAAAGTCCACTGGCATTTTCCGCCCCCATGGCTATCCTGATCGCCAGCCGACCGGAGAGCCCGAATGTCCACCCTTGCCACCCCCGCCGCCCTGCCAAACGAAGATATCTGGGCGCTGGACCGCGCCCATGTCCTGCACCCCTGGGCGAATTTCGGCCCGTTTGAAGACAAGGGCTCGCTCGTTCTGACCAAGGGTGAGGGCGTGACCCTGTGGGACGCGCAGGGCCGCAGCTATCTGGATGCCGTGGGCGGCATGTGGTGTACGAACATCGGCCTTGGCCGCCGCGAGATGGCCGATGCGATGGCCGATCAGGCGATGAAACTGGCCTATTCCAACTTCTTCGTCGATACGACCAACGATCCCGCCGCGCGTCTGGCCGCCAAACTCGCCAGCCTTGCGCCGGGCGATCTGAACCGGGTGCATTTCACCACCGGCGGCTCTACCGCTGTCGATACCGCTGTCCGCATGGTCAGCTTTTATCACCACGCGCGCGGCAATCCCGGCAAATCCGGCATCGTGGCGCGCGAAAACTCCTACCACGGCTCCACTTATCTGACGCAATCAGTCGGCAACCGGAACGGCGACCGGATTGAGGAGTTCCGCTATAAAGACGATGGCATCTGGCACCTGACCTGCCCCAATCCTTACCGTCGCCCCGATCACATGACTCTGGACCAGTTCACCGATTTTCTGGTGGCCGAGTTTCAGGCGCTGATCGCCCGCGTCGGGGCTGACCGTATCGGCGGCTTTATCGCGGAACCGATCCAGGCCTCGGGCGGGATCATCATTCCGCCCGAAAACTACCTGCGCCGCATGGCGCAGGTCTGCCGCGACAACGACATTCTGTTCATCGCGGACGAGGTGGTAACCGCCTTTGGCCGCATCGGCCATTGGTTCGCCAGCCTGTCGGAATTTGGCGTGCAGCCCGACATCATCACCACCGCAAAAGGATTAACATCGGGCTATATCCCTTTGGGCGCTATGATATTTTCGGATCGGATATGGGATGTGATGGCCAAGGGGGGCGAACGCTGGTTCACCTCTGGCCTGACTTATTCCGGCCATCCGGTGTCCTGCGCCGTCGCCCTGAAAAACATCGAGATCATGGAGCGTGAGGGGCTTTTGGCCCATGCCGCCAAG
>JANNBI010000263.1:0-1850 GCA_031385345.1 Paracoccaceae bacterium
CCCGGAATGGCGGTATCCCCGACATTCAGCACACCGAAGGCATCCAAGAGGAAGCCGTCAACTTGATCGGCCACATCGGCCAGACTGGGAAAATGGCGGGCCTGGGCGGGGAAAATCGGTTGGGGCAGGCGGTGGCGCACGGCCTCATACGCGGCAAAGGCGGTCATGGCGTCATGCGGCAGACCGGGCAGGGGCGATGGCGGGGCGGTTGGTTGCATCGTCACGCCAAGGGCAGGGCGGCCTCGACCGCCTGTTCCAGAAGGCCGGTTTCGGCCAGAACGTCCAGCAGCGTATACCGGCTGCGCAGATAGCGCGCGGCCAACGTGACGCGGCGCAGATCGTGGCGGGTCACCCCGATCTCGGCCGCGTCTGACGGCGCGCCGGCCAGATGCAAGGCTTGGCGCATCTGGTCGGCGGGCATCAGATGGGCCCGCAAGCGCTGGCGCAGATCGGGCCAGACCGCGATCAGCCGGGTCAGCCGCGCGGACAGGTCCGCGCCGTCAATATGTTTGGCAAGGGTTTCCACCGCCGCGCGCTGCGCAATCTCTCCCGCGCCCAAAGCCGCCGCAACGTTTTGCGCCGCGCCCGTCCGATCCGGTGCGCCCGCTACCAGCGCCGCCACGTCCAGCCGCGCCAGATCCTGCGCCAGCAGCCAATCCCACATCCGCAAGGTCATCGAGGTGCCGACCGCCACGCAGGCCCCATGGCTGGCCCTTTCGCCGTCAAAGGTCAGATCCTCCATCTCCCACAGATGCGCGATCTGGTGATCGGCGCCGGATGCGGGTCGCGAGGTGCCATGCGCCTCCATCGCCAGACCGACCATTGACAGACCGGCGAACAGTCCGGCGATGGCGGCAGGATCCCCCGCCGCGATCGCCTGCGGATCGCCCAGCCAGTGCCGAAGATTGCCCTGCACCATGGGCCAGGCCAGGTCGTCAATCGCCTCTATCCCCAAGGCGTCGGCCAAAATCCAGTCGGCCCCGGCGGGCACCTTGCCTGCCAGATCGCCGTAGCCCCAGCCCGTCATCGCGCGCGGTGCGGCGGCAATCACCGCCAGATCGCCCAGAACCACCCGCGCTGGGCGGCATTGCAGCGTTTTCTTGAATCCCTTGACCGACAAGGGCGCCCCGGCCGAGGTGTAGCCGTCCATCGACGCCGCCGTCGCCACGCAGAAATAGGGCCGGTCCAGTGTGAAGGCCGCGTGTTTCACCAGATCGTTGATCACGCCAGACCCGATGGCGACCGGGGTGGCATCGTCCTGCGCCAGCACTTCGCGCAGCGCCGTCGCCAGATCAAGGTTGGGTTTCGGGCGGGGAAGGGCGGGCAGGATATGGCGGCGCGTGGCGATGCCGGACGCCTGCAACGCTGCCTCAACCGCCGCACCCGCCGCCTGCCATGTCGCCTGATCCGCGATCAGACAGGCCGGGCCGGTGCCGAACTGCCGCAGATACACCGTGCCCGCCTGCGCCAGAACCCCGACGCCCATCACACATTCCGCGACTGACGGGGACCGCGCGACCGCTTGGGCCAATGCATCGGGCGCTGTGTTCATTGCAGGATCCCTTCTCGCAATTCGTGCTGTCTTTCCCTAGCGCGCGACCCCCGCGAAAGCCATGCTAAAGCGGGGGCGAACCCTTGATCTTTGGCCGGTCCGCGGTGACAACAGGGGCACCCGTGGCCCGTCAAAGGAACCTCATGCCCCTGCATATCGGCCTTGATCTGGGAACCTCGGGCGTCAAGGCGGTTTTGCTGCGCGATCTGACGACGGTTCTTGCCGAGTCCGCGCATCCCCTGTCCATCAGCCGTCCGCAACTGGGGTGGAGCGAGCAAGACCCTGATCACTGGGTCGC
>JANNBI010000279.1:0-5458 GCA_031385345.1 Paracoccaceae bacterium
CGCGATGTGGTCGAACAGGCTGGTGCCGACGTGACGCGCTTCATGATGTTGACGCGCAAGAACGACGTGACGCTGGATTTCGATTTCGACAAGGTGCTGGAACAGTCCAAGGACAACCCGGTTTTCTACGTCCAATACGCCCATGCGCGGGTAAACTCGGTGCAGCGCAAAGCGGCTGAGGCGGGTATGTCATTCACCGACGCCGACCTTGCTGCCGCCGATTTGACCCAGCTGTCGCACGAGGCAGAGTTGAAACTGGCCCGCCAATTGGGCGAATGGCCGCGTCTGGTTGAAATCGCCGCCAAGACCAACGAACCCCACCGCATTGCTTTCTATCTGTATGAATTGGCGTCAGATTTCCATTCACTCTGGAACCGCGGGAATGACGATTCGTCGCTGCGCTTCATCCAAGAGGGCAATGTCGCCACATCTGCGGCAAAAATTGCGCTGGCCCGTGCCACGGGCGTTGTGATTGCGACGGGCTTGGGTATCTTGGGCGTCAAACCGGTTCAGGAAATGCGCTGATGGCGCAGCGCCGGTCTTAGGCAGGAAATGATCCGGGGTGGCATGTATCGCCCTGGACGACATGAGGCGATGATGGCGGATATTGACTTTGATGAGTTCGACGCAGGCACGTCCATGGGCCCCGCTGTGGTCGGGCGGCGCTATGACCGGCTGATGCATCTGGCCGGGGCGGCGACCTCGGCTGTGCTGCTGGTCGGCGCGGTCTGGTGGGGCTACGAATTGGCGGTGCGCGATGTGACCGGCGTGCCGGTGATGCGCGCGCTTGGCGGCGCGATGCGGGTGGCGCCGGCGGATCCGGGCGGCGATGTGGCGGGCCATCAGGGTCTGTCGGTCAACGCCGTGGCGGCTGCTGGCACCGCGGCCCCGTTGCCGGATCAGCTGTATCTTGCCCCCCATGCCGAAACCTTGGCCGCCGAAGATGCAGCCGGGCTGGCGCAGCCGATGGTGGCCAGCGCGCCCGAGGCTGACAGCGCCGACGACCTGCCCCTGATCGAAAGCGGCTTTTCCGCCTCTGCCCCGCTGATCGCGACCGAAATCCCCTCCGCCGATCAGGACGCCGTCGCCGCCGCATTGGCCGAGGCGCTTGGCACCCCCGAGGTCGCGGCAGAACCTGTGTTGGCCTCTGCCACCGCGCTGACTGCCTCGGTCCGACCAATGCCCCGGCCTGCCCAACGCAGCACGGATGTCGCTACGGATGCCCCGCTCAGCGCATCCTCTGCCAGCGTGGACCCCACCAGCATCGCCGTCGGCACCCGAATGGTGCAGTTGGGCGCGTTTGAGGATGAGGGTTCTGCCACCGCCGACTGGACCCGTCTTGCTGCCCAGTTCCCGGAACTTTTCGCCTCCAAGTCGCTGGTCGTGCAGCCTGCCCAAAGCGGCGGGCGCACCTTTTACCGTCTGCGCGCGCTGGGATTTGTCGATCAGGACGAGGCGCGGCGTTTTTGCACGGTGCTTGCCGCCGAAAAAGCCACCTGCATCCCGGTCACCCACAGATGAGCCTTTACGGCAAGACCGCTGCGGTTTTTGGCTGTGAGGGAACGGAACTTGGCAGATCAGAGGCGGCGTTCTTTGCCGAAACCCAGCCTTTTGGCTTCATCATTTTCGCGCGCAATGTTGATACCCCTGATCAACTGCGCCGCTTGACCGGCGATCTGCGCCGCGCTGTCGGGCGGGATCTGCCGGTTTTCGTCGATCAGGAGGGCGGGCGCGTGCAGCGCCTACGCGCCCCGCATTGGCGCGAATGGACGCCGCCGCTGGATTTCGTGCGTGCCGCGGGCCAAAATGCCGCCCCTGCGATGGAATTGAGGTATCGCCTGATCGCGCGCGAATTGCGCGCGGTTGGCATCACCGGCAACTGCGCCCCCACCGCCGATCTGGCCAGCCCCAAGACCCATCCCTTCCTGCAAAACCGCTGCTATGGCAGCGACCCGGCGCGGGTGGCGGAAATCTCCCTATCCGTTGCGCGCGGCCTGATGGCCGAAGGCGTCTGGCCGGTGATGAAACATCTGCCCGGTCATGGCCGGTCCGAAAACGACACCCACCTTGACTTGCCCACCGTAACCGCCAGCCGCGACGACTTGCGCACCAGTGATTTCGCGCCGTTCAAAGCCCTCGCGCATCTGCCCTTTGCCATGACCGCCCATATCGTGTTCACCGCCTATGACAGCCTGCCTGCCACCCAGTCCCCGGCGATGATCCGCGCCATCCGCGACGAGATCGGCTTTCAGGGTCTGCTGATGACGGATGATCTGAACATGCAGGCGCTGTCCGGCACATTGTACGAACGTACAGAGAGGTCGATGGCGGCGGGCTGCGATCTGGCGTTGCATTGCAAGGGCGATCTGGCCGAAATGCAATCCGTCGCCAAGGCCGCAGGGGATCTTCGCCCCGACACGATCGCGCGGGCGGACAGGGTGATGCGACCCTTGGCCACCCACGACGATCTTGACACAGCGGCTCTTGATGCCGACCTTCAGTCCTTGATGACCTGACAGGCCCGCCCATGACCACCCCCGACGACTGGACCGCCCCCGAACGCATCGCCCCCGCCGAACGGCTGGAGGCCGAAGCGTTGATCGTCGATGTTGACGGCTTCGAAGGGCCTCTGGATCTGCTCTTGACCCTGTCGCGCACGCAGAAGGTCGATCTTCGCCGCGTTTCGATCCTGCAACTGGTAGAACAATATCTGGGCTTTGTGGCCAAGGCGCAAAGCCTGCGCATCGAACTTGCGGCGGATTATCTGGTCATGGCCGCATGGCTCGCCTATTTGAAATCTCGCCTGCTGTTGCCCCCGCTTCCGGGCGAGGATGGCCCCAGCGCCGAGGATCTTGCCGCCCATCTGGCCTTTCAGCTGGAACGCCTTGCTGCAATGCGTGAGGCTGCGGCAAAGCTGATGGCGCGCGATCAGCGTGGCCGCGATTTCTTTGTGCGCGGTGCGCCGGAAACCCAGACCCGCCGTCGGTCCGTGACGTTTGAGGCTGGGTTGATCGACCTGCTGCGCGCCTATGCCCGCATCCGCACCAAGGACGAATTTCGCCCCTATGCCTTTGATCGGCAGAATATTTTCACCATGGAACAAGCACTTGAACGGATGCGCGGTCTGATCGGCTTTGTCGGGGACTGGTCGGACTTGACCTCGTTTCTCCCCGAAGGTTGGCAGATGTCACCCGCCCGCCGCCGCTCTGCCACCGCCGCCAATTTCGCCGCCGTTCTGGAAATGGCCAAACGCGGACAGGTTGCGATCCGGCAGGAAATGACCTTCGCCCCAATCCAGATTCGCCGGCGTGAGGGCGGGACATGACAAGTCAGACCAACCAGACGGTTGAGCAAAGCCTGTTCGAAGCCCCGCCCATGGGCGAACAGGAACGCATGGTCGAGGCGATCCTGTTCGCCTCTGCCGAGCCAGTCACCCTTGCCGAACTGATATCCCGCCTGCCGCAGGGCGCCGATCCCGCCGAGGCGCTGGTCACCCTGCGCCGCCGCTACGAAGGCCGGGGCGTGAACATCCTGCGGATCGGTGACGCCTATGCCCTGCGCACCGCGCCGGATCTGGGTCATCTGATGGTGCGCGAAACCACCGAGACCCGCAAACTCTCGCGCGCCGCGATTGAGACTTTGGCCATTGTGGCCTATCATCAACCTGTCACCCGGACCGAAATCGAAGAAATCCGCGGCGTGGCGGTGTCGCGCGGCACGGTGGATCAGCTGATCGAACTGGACTGGATCCGCTTTGGCCGCCGCCGCATGACCCCCGGTCGCCCGGTGACCTTTGTGGTGACCGAGGCGTTTCTGGATCATTTCGGTCTGGAATCGGCCCGCGATCTGCCGGGTCTGAAGGAACTGCGCGCGGCTGGCCTGCTGGACAGCCGCCCCATCCCCGGACGTGACGCGCTGGATGAAGATCCTGACGCGCTGGGGCAATCTGAAATGTTCGAGGAGTAGGAAATGGATCGCATTCTGAACATGGTCATCAACATGTTTCTGCGCAAGGTCATCGGCAAGGGCGTGGACGCGGGCATCAACTATGCCGTTGGCCGTGGCAAGCCCGCGCAAGACCTGACGCCGGATGAACAGGCCCGCGCGCGTGAGGCGCAGGTAACGGCCAAACGCGCGCAACAGGCTGCCAAACTGGCCCGGCGCATCGGGAAATAGGCGGCGGCGTCAGCCCAGCTTGAACTGCTTGGCCAGCTTCAACCCCTGACCCTGATAATTCGACGCAATCCCCGCGCCGTACAGCGTCTCGGGCCGGGCTTGCATGCGTTCATAGACCAGCCGCCCCACGACCTGCCCATGTTCCAGCACAAAGGGCGCTTCGTGGCAGCGCACTTCCAGCACGCCGCGCGACCCCGCCCCGCCTGCCGCCGCATAGCCAAAGCCCGGATCAAAGAACCCGGCGTAATGCACCCGAAACTCGCCCACCATGGCCAGATAGGGGGCCATCTCGGCGGCATAGTCGGGCGGAATCGTCACGGCCTCGCGGCTGACAAGGATGTAGAACGCTCCGGGGTCCAGAATGATGCGCCCCTCGGATGACCGGATCTCTTCCCAGAAATCGCGCGCGGGATAGTGGCCGATCCGGTTCAGATCGATCACCCCGGCATGGGGTTTGGCGCGGTAACCCAGCAGATCGCCCGTCGATGGCCGCAGGTCCACCGAAAACCCCAACCCGTCCGAGATGACCGCCACCCCGTCCACCAGCGCCTCAACGCCGTGCAGCGCGGTCAGGGCGGCATCGTCCAGCACAGCTTGCCCCTGCCTGAACCGGATCTGGTTCAACCTTTGCCCCGACCGCACCAGCACCGAAAAACTGCGCGGACAGACTTCGGCATACAAGGGCCCGTCATAGCCTTCGGGAATGCGGTCAAACTCTGCCCCGCCATCGGTGATGGTGCGCGTCAGCAGGTCCAGCCGCCCGGTTGACGATTTTGCATTGGCCACCGCCGACAGGCCCGGCGGCAAAGCCAGACGCTCCATCAACGGGATGACATAGACGCAGCCCTTTTCCAGAACCGCCCCTTGGGTCAGATCGACGCGGTGCATTTCAAATTCTGCCAGACGGTCCATCACCGATCGCCCTGCCCCCGCCAAAAACGATGCGCGCACCCGGTAAGCCACGGTTCCCAATCGCAGATCCAGACTTGCCGGTTGCAACTGATCGGGCAGAATGTCGGGATCGGCGCGCAACGCGCCTTCGGCAATCAGGCGCCGCAAGCCTTGGATCGGAAGCACACCCGCCGTCATTGCCACCCCCAACGCCGCATCAAAAGAAAACGCCCGCCATACCTTGCGGCAGGCGGGCGGTTTTTTTGGTCGGGCCAGAGAGATTCGAACTCTCGACCTCCCGCCCCCCAGACGGACGCGCTAACCAGGCTGCGCTATGGCCCGACACGGCGCTTTCATAACGGGTTTGTGCGCAGGGGCAAGCGGCAAAGTG
>JANNBI010000331.1:0-4571 GCA_031385345.1 Paracoccaceae bacterium
ACAAACCGTGAAGCTTTCACTTGGGTCATCGGTCGGACACATCACTGCATCTCCCCTGCCAAGCCGATATGCTACGTGTTAAACGCCGATGCGCCCAAACCGCCCACATATCTCTTCATACATAACAATTTCAAAGAGCGAGGACACAAAAATAACCAGACCGCCAATCTCTTGGCGCATCCTGCAACCTTGTCTCCAGATGGTGTCGCCGTTCCTTTCGGTCTGGCTTCCGTCGCTTCCGATCCACGTTTCCGCGTCTCTTCGTCTTCGGTGAGGCGTTATCTACGTCCGGGTGTCCGAACCCGCAAGAGGAAAAATGCGCCCCTGTCGCAATATTTTCACAACCCCTGCATTTACTGGGTTTTTTGGGGCCCGCTGCCAAAGCTTTGGGCAGGGTTGCAAACCTCCACCGGGAAATTCCCTACAAATCCCGGACCAGATCCTTCGATTCGGGACCGATCCGGCGCGTGATGGCGCTGGATCGGACCGAAAACGCGCCGACTCAGGCGATGCCGGGCAGCTGATGGGTGATGCGTCCGCCAGCGATGGTCAGGGCAATCGCCATCTGGTCGAACTGGTCAGGGCTGGTCGCCTCAAAATCGCCGTCGATCAATACCAGATCAGCGGCCATCCCCGGTTTCAGGCAACCGGTCAGGTGGTCCAGATGCGCGACCCAGGCGCCGCCGGCGGTATAGGCGTAAAGGCTGTCCATCAGATCCAGCCTTTCATCGGCGGCCCCGTCATAGGGCACGCGGCACAAGGCCGCCTTCATCCCCCGCAACACCGAGACATCCGTCACCGGCCAGTCGCTGGCATAGGCGATCGGTGCGCCGTGGTCGCGCAGGGTTTTCCACAGATAGGCGTCGGCCCAACGATTGCGGCCGATCACGCTGTCCATGGTGCCGATGGGGAAATCCATCGCGCCGGGCGGATGCGGCGGCTGAACGCTGGCGGTGATCGCCAGCGCCCCCAGACGCGGAATATCGGCGGGGTCGATCAGCTCGATATGTTCGATGCGGTGGCGGCTGTCGCGCGCACCATTGCGCAAGCGCGCGGCCTCGTATCCGTCGATCGTGGTGCGCACGGCGCCGTCCCCGATGGCATGGACGGCGATTTGCAGGCCGCGGCGGTCAATTTCGGCGCAGATATCCTTGAAACGCTCCGGCTCGAACAGCGGAAAGGACCGGTGGCCGGGCACGCCGGGATAGTCGTTCAGCATAAAGGCGGTGCAGCTGTCGACCACACCGTCCATGAACATCTTCACAAAGCCGGATCGCACCCAATCCCCGGTGAAATCGCGCTGCATGGCCGAAGCGCGGTCCAGTTCGGACAGGTCCATTTCAGGTTTCAGGTGGAAGGGCACCACGACCCGGGCAGTCAGGGCGCCTTCGGCCTCCATCTCGGACAGAAGTTCGCACAGATAGCGGTTGCCATCCATGTTCACCATTGAGGTGATCCCCTGCCGCGCGCAATGGGCCAGACCACGGGCGATATGGGCTTTGTCAGCTTCACGCTCGGCGGCGGAGGGGGCGATGTCGGGCTCTGCCCCGGTGGCGATGCCAAGGTTCAGGCGTTTCAGGCCCGCCAGTGCGATGATGGGACCAAAGGCCGAAAACTCGCGCAACTCGCCGGCGGCAGTGCCATCGGCGGCCATCACGATTTCATGGCCATGCGGCATCTGCGCACCGTGAAGGATCCCGGCGGCGGTCAGGGCGGCGGTGTTGGCCCAGACGGTGTGGTGATCGGGCGACATCATCGCGATGGGACGGTCCGCGATGATCTGGTCCAGCATCTGACGTGTGGCATCCGCCCCCAGACAGCCATAACCGGCCCCCTGCGCCATGACGACGGGGATATTGGGGTGACGGGCGGCATAGGCGCGGAAGGCGGCGGTCACAGCATCGGCCCCCTCGATCCCGCCCAGTTGCAATTGCATCAGTTCGGTGCCGCCCAAGGCCAGATGCAGGTGGCTTTCGAAAAAGCCGGGCAACAGCATCCGGCCTTTGGCATCAATCACCTTGGTGCCGGGGGTGGCCAGCGCCTCTACTTCGGCGCGGCTGCCCACGGCGATGATGCGGCCTGCGTCCAATGCCACGGCCTCGGCCCTTGGGTTGGCGGGGTCCATGGTCAGTACTTTGGCATTGGTCACGATCATATCGACAATCATCGGTGGTTCTTTCCTATATATAGGGTGCAACGGCCCTAGTGGCCCGCAACGCGCTGCGCCATCACGCACAGCATTTCAAACATCAGCGACACGCCCAGCCAGGCCGTGCCACCAGAGGCGTCGAAGGGGGGCGAAACCTCGACCAGATCAGCGCCGACGATGTTCAGACCGCGCAGGCCGCGCGCCACTTCCAAGGCTTGCCAAGAGGTCGGGCCGCCCACCTCTGGCGTGCCGGTGCCGGGGGCAAAGGTCGGATCGACGAAATCGATGTCATAGGTCACGTAGGTCGGCCCCTGACCGACGATGTCGCGCGCCTCGGCCATCACGTCCTCGGGGCCGCGGGCGTGGAATTCGCCAATCGGGATGATGCGGATGCCGTTGGCCGCCGCGAAATCCCAATCCTCGCGGCCATAGGCGGTGCCGCGAATGCCGATGATGACATAGCGTTTGGGGTCCAGCAGGCCCTCTTCGACCGCGCGGCGGAAGGGCGTGCCGTGATTATAGCGCGAGGTGCCGAAATAGACGTCGTTCAGATCGGTGTGGCTGTCGAACTGGATCATGCCGACCGGGCGCTGTTTGGCAACGGCGCGCAGGATCGGCAGGGTGCAAAGGTGATCGCCGCCGCCGGTCAGGGGCAGGATGCCCGCCGCGACGACGCGGGAATAAAACGCCTCCATCCGGGACAGGGTGTCCATCAGGTCGGCGGGGTTGGGGGCCACGTCGCCCAGATCGGCGCAGCGTGCCAGCGTGAAGGGCGCCACCCAGGTCGCGCCATTCTGCGCGCGGATCATGGTGGACAGGTCGCGCAGCTGGCGCGGTCCATGCCGGGGGCCGGGGCGGTTGGTGGTGCCACCGTCCCAAGGCGCGCCGATCAACCCGATCTGCACCTCGGCAAAGCGCGGATGGTCAAACCCGACATGCGGCAGGCGCATGAAGGTCGGGATCCCGGCGAATCGCGGCAGGTCAAACCCCGAGACGGGCTGAAAGAACGCATCGGTGACCATCGGCCTGCCCCTTGGATTCCGGTGGCCCATGATTCGACCCCCGCTTCAGATCGGAGTTTGCCAAGCCCGCCCCCCACATGACATGCCAAAAGCGTCAAATCTCGCCGGGTTCCACCCCCCTGCCCCGCTGGCCCCTTGACCCCCGCCGCCGCTTGCGCCCTTATCCGGCCATTGTCGCAAAGGACGTCGCCATGTTCTCTAAAACCTCTGACCCTACCTCTGCCCCCGCAGGCACCCAGACCCCGCGCAGCAGCAATGCCCGCTCGGTTCTGGCGTCGGACCTGCGCATCACCGGCGAGATTTCCTCGACCGGCCATGTCGAGATTCTGGGCGAGGTCGATGGCAACGTCTCGGCGCGCGGTGTGATCCTTGGCACCGAAGGGCGGCTGTCGGGCCAGATCTCTGCCGAAACGGTGGAAATCAAGGGCAAGCTGGACGGCAAGGTGACGAGTTCAGACTTTTCCCTGCGCTCGACCGCGCAGGTCGCGGCGGATATCACCTATAAAACGCTGGTGGTTGACAGCGGCGCGCAGATCGAGGGTCGTTTTACCCTGCTGCGCGACTGATCCGCTCCCGTTGGTCCCCTGAACATTTTCCCGACCGACCCGCAACAGCGGGCCAGTCAGGGATTGTCACAGCGCGGCGGCCCTGATCAAAGGCCGTACAGGCGCCCGAACTTTTCTTCCAGATAGTCCAGCAACGGTGCCTCGGACGGTTCAAACCCGCAGGCCCGCCTGATTGTTTCGCGCGGTTCAAACAGGCCGCCGTGTTGTTGCAGCTTGTCGCGCAGCCAAGCGGTCGCAGCCGAGGTTTCGCCCTGCGCCAGATCGTCATCGATCAATGGCAGATCCGCCCGCAGCGCCTTCCACAGGCAACCGGCATAGACATTTCCCAAGGTATAGGTCGGGAAATAGCCGAACAGACCGCAGGACCAATGCACATCCTGCAACATCCCATGCGAGGGCCGGTCCACCGCCACGCCGAAATCAGCCAGAAACCGGTCGTTCCACGCGGCTTCCAGATCACCCACCGCCAGATCGCCACGCATCAGCGCGCGTTCCAGATCAAAGCGCAGCATGATGTGCAGGTTGTAATGCACCTCGTCGGCCTCGGTGCGGATGAAACCGGGCTGTACGCGGTTGATGGTGCGGGCAAAATCCCCTGCGGTGGTGATGCCGAATTCGCCAAACCTTTCGCGCGTTTCGCCAAACATCCATCCGGTAAAGGCGGGTGAGCGGCCCATCTGGTTTTCGTAAATACGGCTTTGGCTTTCATGCACGCCCATCGAACAGCCATGGCCGATCGGGGTCAGGGCATAGGTCGGATCAATCGCCAGTTCATAGCTGGAATGGCCCACCTCGTGGATGGTGGAATAAAAGCAATTGAACGGATCTCTTTCG
>JANNBI010000394.1:0-2359 GCA_031385345.1 Paracoccaceae bacterium
AGAACATGATCACCGGTGCCGCCCAGATGGACGGCGCGATTCTGGTGGTTGCGGCCTCGGACGGCCCGATGCCGCAAACCCGCGAGCACATCCTGCTGGGTCGCCAGGTCGGCATTCCGTACATGGTTGTGTACATGAACAAGATCGACCTGGTCGATGACGAGGAACTGATCGAGCTGGTCGAGATGGAAATCCGCGAGCTTTTGTCGTCCTATGAATACCCCGGCGATGACATTCCGATCATCAAGGGCTCGGCCCACCAGGCGATGATCGGCCAGCGTCCGGACATCGGCGAAACCTCGGTCCGTGCCCTGCTGAAAGCGGTTGACGAGTATATCCCGACCCCGGCACGTGCCGTTGACCAGCCCTTCCTGCTGCCGATCGAGGACGTTTTCTCGATTTCCGGCCGTGGCACGGTTGTGACGGGCCGGATCGAGCGTGGCGTGATCAACGTCGGTGAAGAGGTTGAAATCGTTGGCATTCATGCCACGAAGAAGTCGATCTGCACTGGCGTCGAGATGTTCCGCAAACTCTTGGACCGTGGTGAGGCGGGCGACAACGTGGGCGTCCTGCTGCGCGGCATCGACCGTGACGGCGTTGAGCGTGGCCAGGTGCTGTGCAAGCCGAAGTCGGTTGCCCCGCACACCAAGTTCGAAGCTGAGGCCTATATCCTGACCAAGGAAGAAGGCGGGCGCCACACCCCGTTCTTTGCGAACTACCGTCCGCAATTCTACTTCCGCACGACGGACGTGACCGGGACCGTGCAACTGCCGGAAGGCACCGAAATGGTGATGCCGGGCGACAACCTGAAGTTCAACGTTGAACTGATCGCCCCGATCGCCATGGAAGAAAAACTGCGCTTCGCCATCCGCGAAGGCGGCCGTACCGTCGGCGCAGGCGTGGTGTCCAAGATCCTCGTCTGATCATTATCATCGTAGGATGGGCAATATTGCCCATCCTACAAACACGACCCAAACACATGTGAACCTATGAGCCGGGCCTGATGCCCCGCTTACGTTCCGAAGGAAAAAGCAATGCAAGGTCAAACCATTCGCATTCGTCTCAAGGCCTTCGATTTCCGCGTTCTGGATGCCAGCACCGCAGAAATCGTGAACACCGCCAAGAGAACCGGTGCCCAGGTGCGCGGGCCGATCCCGCTGCCGAACAAGATCGAGAAATTCACCGTTCTGCGCGGTCCGCACATCGACAAGAAGTCGCGCGACCAGTGGGAAATCCGGACGCACAAGCGTTTGCTCGACATCGTAGACCCGACCCCCCAGACCGTGGACGCGCTGATGAAGCTCGACCTGGCTGCCGGTGTCGATGTCGAAATCAAAGTGTAAGGAGCGGAAATCATGCGCTCTGGCGTAATCGCAAAGAAGCTGGGCATGACCCGGCTGTTCCTCGAGAACGGGACCCAGGTTCCGGTGACCGTTCTGCAATTGGAAAACCTGCAAGTCGTGGCACAACGCACCGCCGACAAGGATGGCTATACCGCCGTTCAACTGGGCGCCGGCGCTGCCAAGGCCAAGCGGACCACCGCCGCCATGCGCGGCCATTTTGCCAAGGCCAATGTGGCCCCCAAGCGCAAGATCGCGGAATTCCGGGTCACCCCGGATTGCCTGATCGACGTGGGTGCGGAAATCACTGCCGATCACTATCTGGCTGGTCAATTCGTTGACATTGCTGGCACGTCGTCGGGCAAGGGTTTCCAGGGCGCCATGAAGCGTCACAACTTTGGCGGTCTGCGGGCCAGCCACGGTGTGTCGGTTTCGCACCGCTCGCACGGGTCCACGGGCCAGTGCCAGGACCCCGGCAAGGTGTTCAAGGGCAAGAAGATGGCCGGTCATATGGGCGCTGTCCGCAGCACCACGCAGAACCTGCAAGTCGTCCGCACGGATGCCGAACGTGGTCTGCTGATGATCAAGGGCGCTGTCCCCGGCCATGCCGGTGGTTGGGTCACCATAAAGGACGCGGTCAAGAAGGCCGCTCCGGCGGGTATTCCGATGCCGGCGGCTGTGCGTGCTGCTGCTGCCCCTGCAGAAGCTGTGGGAGGTGAAGCATGAAACTTGATGTAATCTCGCTCGACGGTGCCAAGGCTGGTTCCATCGACCTGAATGACGCGCTGTTCGGTCTGGACCCGCGCGCCGACATTCTGCACCGCGTTGTGCGTTGGCAGCGTGCCAAGGCTCAGGCCGGGACCCATTCGACGCTGACCCGCGCCGAAGTGTCCTATTCGACCAAGAAGATCTATCGCCAAAAGGGCACCGGCGGCGCACGCCACGGTTCCAAGAAAGCGCCAATCTTCCGTCACGGTGGTGTTGTCAAAGGCCCGCAGCCGCGCAGCCACGCCCATGAT
>JANNBI010000446.1:0-22715 GCA_031385345.1 Paracoccaceae bacterium
GAGAAGTTGAAACCGAAGTTGGCAGCACGGATCAGCGCCTCGGCCCCGGTGGGGTTGTCCCAGATCACCGCCCCGCCTTCGCCAGTGGAAAAGGTTTTGGTGGCGTGGAACGACAGGGTGATCGGCACGGTTTTGGACGCCCGCGCGTCATGGGCCAACATCGCCTCGAACGATGCGGCGGCGTCGATGACCACGGGGATGCCGGTGGCGGTATGCAGCGCCTCGGCCCCGGCAAGATCGGGGCGGCGACCAAAGGGGGCGACCGGAACGATAACGCCGACCCGGTCCAGATCGGGGTGGCGGGCAGCGGCGGCCAGATCCATCGTCCAAGTGACCGGATCAATATCAACCATCAAGGGTTTATACCCCAACCGCTCCACGGCCAGCGCCGTGGCCGCAAAAGTATAAGACGGCAGCAAGGCAAAGGGCCGGTCAGGGGTGGCGGGACCGGCGCTTGCCAGCACCGCGATTTCAATGGCCGAAGTCCCGGTAGAGGCGGTGCGGACGCAATGGCTGGCCAGATTAAGCCGCTCTGCCAAGCGCGATTCAAGGCGTTGAACCAGTGGACCACGATTGGTGTAATGCCGGTTCAAATCGGCCTGCGCCAGGTACCGCGCGACGCTTGCCGCCGGGGGAAGCTGCGGTCGGCAGACCGGCAGGAACGGGGCTGTAATCAGAGTGTCCATCAGCAAAACCATACCGGTACAACCGGCTCAATTCAAGATTGAACCCGCAAACTCAACCCAGACCTTAAACCCCATTTCGGTTCACCGTTAAGAAAGCCGTCGTGCAATCGGGGGTCGGTCAGTCCGGGCATTGGGGTGTTGTAACCGTTTCAGGTGCGCCTCTTTGAATTTGCGTCACAATTCCCACAGACGCCCGGGTTAGACTGGGTTAGACCGGGCAAAGCCAAAACCCGCCCGAGCATTTCCTTATGCTTGCGGCAATCGGTGGGTCCGGTTAAGTTTCAAGCGCCTGATGACCGTGAATCGCATGAAAATCATTCGGTTACTGCATTTTACGCAAGGACGCAGAATTCTCTGTGCCGCGCAACGAGGAGCCTTCCCCATGTCAAACAGTGATCTGATTTCCCGGACTGGTCTTACCCTGCCCCGGCGTTCGACGGGCAAGACTTTGCCGAAACGGATCCTGCGATGGCTGATGATCCCGGCGCTGGCCGTGGCGCTGACCTTTACTCTATCCTGGTCGATCTTAATGTCTGCCCCTGCGGGAGCGGTGGAGCGGGTGGAACGCAGCGTTCGGGTGAATGGGATGGAGCGCGAATATACCTTGTATATGCCGCGCACGAAACTGGACGGGCGCAAACATCCTGTGCTGTTCGTTTTTCATCCCGGCGGCGCACAGGCCAGTTTCATGGAGGATAATGCCCCCTTCTACACCACCGAAGGCGCAGAAGATTACGTGGTGATTTATCCCGAAGGCATCTCGCGCACCTTTAACGCCGGGGTGTGTTGTGGGGCGGCTTTGGAAAAGGGCATTGATGATGTGGCATTTTTCAAAGCTATGATGGCCGATATCGGTCAGGTGGTGCCGATCCGGGATCAGGCTTTTGTCACCGGGTTTTCCAATGGCGCGATGCTGAGTTATCGGTTGATCTGCGAAGTGCCGCAGTTGATCGCGGCGGCGGTGCCTTTTGCCGGGGCCGTCCCGATGGAAAACTGCGTCACCGGCAAACCGGTGCCGATCCTGCATCTGAACGGCGGGGCGGACACGCAATCGCTGTTCGGCGGTCAGCGCAATATGCCCAGCCGGTTCAAGAAAACCTCATCCACGCTGACCCCGCCGCTGGAGGCTTTGGCCTTTGTGGCCAAACGCAACAGCTGCACCCAAGAGGTCGTGCCGGCCCGCAGTCTGCCGGCAATGGATGCCGATTGTGAGCGGTTTGCCGGCTGCCCGACTTCGGCGCCGGTCCTGCTGTGCGTGATCCCGGAACTTGGCCATGCCTGGCCCGGCACCGGCGGTGAGGCGGGTTTGGGTGGTCAGACCAAAAAGCGGCCCAAACTGTTTGAACGTCTTGGCCGCAACAAGGACAAAGAGGCGGGCGGCAATGAGCTGGCCGACCGGCTGGGCCCCTATCGTCCGGAATTGGATGCCACCGGGTCGATCATCGCTTTTTTCAACCGGTTCTAGCTTGGACGGCCCAGGGCCGTTCCATCGCCCTGGGCCGATCGGTGCAACGCCTCTTAGACCACAAGGAATACTCATGCCCGTTTTCAACTCGCCCAGTGTCGCCTTGATCACCGGGGCCAGCAACGGACTTGGGGCCTCGACCGCGCGGTTGTTTGCGCGGGCTGGGGCGGCGGTGGTAATCACGGCACGGCGTCAGGCGGAATTGGACAAGATTGCCGAAGTGATCGCGGACGAAGGCGGCACGGTTCTGGCGGTGGCGGCGGATCTGGGCGACGATGCCTCGGTCGCGGCGCTGATCAAAGCCACGATGGACCGCTTTGGCCAGATTGATTTTGTGGTTAATATCGGGGGAACGGCGGAAGGCATTGGCACAAAGCTGTGGCAGATCACTGCAACGCAGTGGCGGACCATCGAAGCCGCCAATATCGCCGGGCCGATGAACCTGATCCGCCATGTCGTGCCAAAGATGCTGGCGCGCGGGCAGGGGCGGATGCTGTTTTTATCCTCGTCCGCCACAACGCGCCCGGTTGCCAAGACCGGGGCTTATACTGCCACCAAAGCTGCCGTGAATGCCTTGGTCGAGACGCTGGCGTTAGAGGTTGAACCCGCACCGATTGCCTTTTTGGCCTTCAACCCGGGGCCGATCGACACCGCCACTTACAAGGGCGTCGTCACCGCGTTGGAACAACCCGCCGCCATGCGCAACATCGCCCAGACGCCCGAGAAGGCGGCGCTGCTGCCTTTGTGGCTGTGTTCACCCGCGACTTGGGGCGTCACCGGGGTTTTCGTGCAATGGCGCGACCCCGATGTTGTGCAACCGCTGGAGCAGTTTGCCCAAGCGCTGCCCGCGATGTTGAACCGTTAAGCGTTTCAGGCGGGCAGTCCTGCCAGCTTGGCAACAGCCGACCACAGGGCCTTGGTCTGGGCAAGATCGTCGGTATGGGGGGCTGCGGGCACCACCTGATCCGTGCTGATATACGCGCCGTTCAATGTGGCAAAGCTGGGCGACACCAGCACATCCACCACATGCGCCGCGCCTTGCGAGGGCGTCATCATCTGCGACCGGGTCCGGTCACGCATCGCCTTTTGCCGTTGCTGCGCTGTCGGGCCGCCGGTCAGCGGTTTGGCCAGATCGTTCAGAATCTCGGTTCGCACTGCGCCCGGACTGACCGCGACAATGGAAATGCCCAAGGGGGCCATCTGTTCGGCAAAGGCGCGGGTCAGCATCACCAGACCGGATTTCGCCCGGCCATAGGCATTGATCGGGCTGTAGTTGAACCGACATTGCAGATCGGTCACTTCGATCGCGGCATTGAAATGCGCGTCAGAGGCGACGTTGATCACCTTGGCCCAGCCCGTGGCCCCAGCGGTTTTGAGCGGGGCCGCCAGCAGGCGCGTCAGCGTGACCGGGGCGATCAGATTGACGGCCAGCGTCGATTCGATGCCCTTTGGGGTTTCGGTCCGCTCTTGGAACACCGCCCCGGCGTTGTTGATCAGGATGTCGATCCTTGGGTATCTGGCCAACAACCGGGTCGCCACGGCTGTCAACTGCGCCAGATCTGACAGGTCGGCCTGTTCAAAGTGAAACGGACCGGGCGCGCCCTGCGGCGCGGGTTGACCGCTGCGCAGCGCTTCTTGGCGGGCCAGCCGCGCCTGACGGTGGATCACATCGGGCAGGGCCGCGGCCATTTCGGCGGCCAAAGCCTCGCCCGCGGCGGCGTTGCGGCCAATGCCGACCACCTCGGCCCCCAGACGGACCAGCATCGGCACCATCGCGCGGCCAATCCCGGCGGTGGCACCGGTCAGCACCGCGACCTTGCCAGCCAGTGGCAAGGCCCCGGTTTCCAAGGCGCGGTGAATTTCGGGCATGGGGGGCAGCAGCGGCGCGATCTTGCCTGCGGAAACCCCGGCGCGCAGCATCAGTTGGAGCGCCTCGGCCAGCAGGGTCCAGATGGTTTTGCGCGGCGCAGTACGCAGGACTGTCGCCATGGCCGACCCGTCGCGCGGGGCCATCGGCAGGGGATAGACTGGGCGTTCCTGAACTTCCGTCAGATCCGGATCGGTCAGAACATGCGCGATGCGCTGCGCCTCGGCCATCAGCGAGCCCCGATCTGCCGCCTCGGGCAGCACGATGTCATACCAGTTTCCGGTGATGCCTTTGACCTGCACCGCCGCCACGGTTGCAGCCAGAAGATCGGTCAGGGCAATCCCCTGCACAACCGGACCAAAGGGCCAGGTCGCCTGCGTCCCGCCTTCGACAAGGGCTTGAACCGCACTGTGAAAACCGCTGTCGGCGGGGTCAATCACCTCGGCGGTGCGCAGAACAACGGCGCGGTCGGCGGCCACCTCGGCCAGCACGGATTCCAGTTGTTGGGCAGTTTTCATCGCGGCGGCAGGCACAAGTGCGGGCAGACCGACGGCACCGCCGGGCGGAGCCTCGGCCGCGCTGATCAACACGATGCGGGGAATATTGGCGGCAGCCGCGGACCGGATGAGATCGGACAAACGCGCCAAATCCTCGGCAGTGATGGACGATCCGGCGTCGGGGTCGATCTGCGCCCGCACCTTCAGATCGTCCAAAAGATCTGTCACGACCAGCACCATGGCACCTTCAGAAGCCAGAACTACGTCATGCCCGGCGGCGATCAAGCGTTCGGTCAATGCGGTGGCAAAGGCCCCTTGCGACTGGCTAAGAAGTACCCGTGTCATAGAACGTTCCCCGGTTTGGTCATGGCGGTCGCTGGCATAAGGGTTAGCCGTCGATCATGTGCAAGGGCAGTCGCAACGACCCCGAGGAGTGGAATTCCAGCCGCCCAAGACATTCCGACAGGCATTCACGCATGCCAAATTCCGGCGCCCAGCCAAAGGACCGCAGCCGCGAATTGTCAAATTTGGGCAGGCCCATGTTATTGCGGGCGGCATTTTCGGCAAAGGGATTGCCGTCGCGCCCGATGTTCATCAAATCCCAGACCATGCTTTGCACATCGTAAACGGTCACCGGCGTATCGCCTGCCACCAGAAAACAGGTGTTCGCGGCATTGGGATGGTCGGCCAGCAGCAGGGCCGCGCGGGCAAGGTCGGCACCATGCACCCATTGCATCGTGTCCCACATGCGCCGCTGCATATCCAGATTGGAATTGCCGCGGATGATGCCGGTGACCATCTGGTCGATAAAGGACGAGGACCGCCCCGCAATCACCGTTGGCCGCAGGGTCACATGGTCAAACGCGCCCCGATCGGCGGCGTCAAACACCGCATCTTCGGCCGCGATCAGGCTTTCGCCCAAGGCCACCTGTTGCTGATTGCCATGTGCCATCCGCATTGCATCGTCGCGCAGTGGCCAGACCGCAGGCGACCGGTGCGGCGTGTAGACATTGTTGGAGGAGATCAGAACAAACCGTTCGACCCGACCCCAAGCGGCTTTGACCAGCGCGGCAGTGCCGCCGGCGTTGGTTTGCATCATCAGTTCGGGGGTCAGAGCGGGTGGCGGACTGATCAGCGCGGTGTGAAAGACGATTTTCACGCCCTCCATCGCCTCGGCCAATGCCAAGGGATCGCCCAGATGGCCGGGGACGATTTCGATGCGGTCGCGGAAATTCATCCGATGCATGGAATCCGGCAAGGCCAGAACCCGCACATCATATCCCGTCGTCATGAGCCGTTCGAGAACATACTGACCCGCTGGCCCAGTGGGGCCCGTGACGAGGACCTTTGCCATTCCTATTCCTGCCTGTCGAAAGAACGGGTCAATGCCACGCTAAAATTTCTGTCTTTTCCAACGATGACGCACCATGTTGCCCAACGAAAAGCAAGCCCACAATCACTTTTTCCGGGTCAAAAAAGGGTTTCAACATCTAAATCCAGTTCCTGATCCAGGTGCCACAGGGGATTAAGTGTCGCATGGCGTTTGAAACAACCGTGCGACGCTTAATCCCAAAGACAACTTAAAGGACCGCCTTAGGGGATCCAAGACCAAACATCGATCTGGAAGAAGCGCACGATGCTGCGGAAATAAGCCTCCCATACCCGCATTTCGACGCCGTCGATTTTGGCATAGCCGGTCATTTCCGACCGCAGCAACCCCGAAGTATTGGGGAATTCGGCGGTGGCCCGCACGATCAGCCCATAGCCGGAGTCTTCGGCCACGGGGGCGATCTGTTTGACCACGCCCAACACTTCGATGCCGCTTTCGCTGCGCGCACGCAGCCGGACGGTCTGACCGGGTTTGATCAGCCCGATGTCGGCCTCGGGCACCGAGATGGTTGCGGTGACGGTTTCGATCCGCTCCAGCTCGATGAACTGATCGCCGGTGCGAAGGTAGCCGCCGGTGCGCAGATGGAGGTCTGCCGTGATGATCCGACCGTCGATTGGGGCGACGATCTTTGTCCGCTCCAACTCGTCACGGGCAAAGGCCAGCTCTTGTTTCTGACGCAAGACCTCGGCACGGGCGATCTCCAGCTCTTCCGGGGTGGACCCGATTTCCACCAAGGCCAGATTTGCCTTGGCCACTTCCAGATCGGCAACCGCGGCGGCATAATCCGCTTCGGCCTTGTCCAGCGTGGCCTTGCTGACGGTCGAACTGGCCAGCAGTTCGCGGTTACGTTCGACTTCGAACTTTTTGTACAGCAGGGTCGCTTCGGCGCGGGCGACCTGCGCCCGTTCAACCGCGATCTGTTCGGGTTGTGCCCCGACCTCCAGCTTGGCAAGCGAGGCGGTGGCGCCGGCCAACTTTGCCTCGGATATCGCGATGTTTGAGGTTTGATCCCAATTCGACAATTCCGCCAGAACCGTCCCGGCGGTCACGAATTGACCCTGTTCAACATAGACATGCGCGATCTCGCCGTCGCTGCGGGCCACGGAATAGCCCCGTTCGGCCGGAAGGATCGTCACCTGACCCCCGGTTTCATAGCCATAGGGCAGGAAGGCCACGATCAGCGCCCCGATCAGCAATATGGTCCAGACCACGCGCGCACGGTTGGGAAGGGGGTCGGCGGCATCCTCGGCACCCAAAACGGGGGCATTGGCTGCCGCAGGCTCTGCCCGGCCACGCATCGGACCGGGGCGGGCCTGTCCGGGATTGCCGCCCGGACCGGGTTTGGTAAAGGGAGCGGGGCCACGTTCCGGCGCCGCAGGAGCGCGGCCGGGCTGCGCCCCCGCCATCGCCATTTTCGGGCCGAACTGACCCTGCCGTTTCTTGTTGGTCAGCGTCATCGCGTAAAACCAAAGCAGCGAAATCGTCACCAGGCAGAGGAACAGCGAAACGCCCAATCCGCCCAATGACCCTTCGAGGATTACAAAAATCATCGCGGCGGTGCCGACCAGAATTGTGGTGGTTGTCAGCATGGCGCCAATCGCGAACAGGGTCAGCGGCCAAACTTCGCTGGGGTCCATCATGGGCGGCAGACGGGATCCGAACACCTTGTGCTTGAAGGCGATGATCGACTTGATCAGCAGCTTCGGCTCGTTGAAAAACGCGCCCATGAATTTCATGCCGTCGCCGGGGATCATCGGCAAAGACGTGATCAGGAAGTCGAACAACCCGAACTTTCCGATGATCAGCATCAGAATCGGAAAGGTGCCACCAGCTTCCCGCGTCATCGCCCAACCAAGAATGCCGACGCAAAAGGCAAAGAACCGCGCCAGCAGTGGGGCGCCGAACGCCCAAAGCTGCCCACGTCGGTCCAAGCCGTCAACCGCTGAGATATCAACATAGAACCGTGGCGTGATGCCCATCATCAGGTTGATGCCAAGATCGTTTACCCGGCCCCCATGAGCCACGATCGCCACGCCCTGAGCGATTTTCGATGACAGGTTCACGATGCCCAGACCCAGCAACAAGGTCAGCAGAAAGTTGACGCTTTCCAGAACCGAACTGACATCGGAAATCAGTTGCGGGAAGCGGTGGATCAGGGTCATCCCGGCAAAGACGCCCAAAGGGATTATGCCCAAAAACACGAACTTGAGCGGCCAGCCCAAGACGTAAAGCACCCGCAGGAAAGAGTGGGGATTCACGAGGCCGAATTGGGTAGGGCCTTTGGGCGCAGGCGCGGCGGGTTGCGCCGCGCCGCGCATCCCCATCATGCCGCCGCCCATCATCCCGGCACCCATGCCGCCGCCCATCATCCCGCCCATCATGCCGCCGCCCATGCCGGGGCCCATTCCCCCACCCATGCCGCCGCCCATCATGCCGCCGCCCATCATTCCGCCCATGCCGCCGCCGCCTATGCCCCCACCCATGCCGGCGCCTCCGGGCCTGCGGAATCTTGGGCGGTCGTTGGCAGGTTCAAACTCCCAGTCGTCGTCGCGGTCATCGCCGCTGTCAAAAGAGATGTCGGGGCCAAACAGGTTGGGTTCTGCTTCGGGGTCGTCAAAAGGATCCGGATCGGCTTTCGAGGCCTCTTTCGGCGGCTCCTTGGCGGTCTCGCTTCGCAGGGTCAGCAGTTTCGCCGTCGAAGGCTTGCTGCGTTGTGACGCCGCGGGCCGGACCGGGGCGGCGTCGGTCTCTGCCACTTCGGTGGCAGGCAGATCGGTCGCCGGGATATCCTTTGCGTCTTTCGTGAACTTTGGTGTCACGGTCCGGGGCTTGTAACGGGGCAAGGGCGCGGTCGATTTCGACTCCGTCGCCGGATCCGAAGCGTTCGTCGTCTTGGCGTCTGAACCGGGGGCGGCGCGCAGGTTGCTGAACCGGGTCTGCCCTGAACGCGATGTCGTCGGCCCGGCATCTGCCGAGTCCACAAGGCCGATAATTTGCAGGCGACGGAAGAACTTCGATACCTGTTCAACTGACAGCGGGGTCGTTGTCAGTTCGGTCAGGCGGGATTGCAGGTCTTGATGCGTGGCCTTGCCGTCGGCGGCAACGCACAGAAAATGCTCTTGCGAGGTGAAGTCAAACTGCCGGTCGGTGCGCAGATCAATGATGCGCAAACGGCCGGGAAGACGTTTGGCGTCGCTTTCCGAGGTGCCACCTTCGCGGACCAAACGCAGATCGGTGCGCAGGGCAACCTGTGGCTTGCTTGCTACGTCTGGCGAGGCGGGTTCGTCCTGATCCCCCAGCGGCGCATCGGGATCAAGATCAGACATATCCCCACCCGCCGGCCGCGACGATCGCAGCGCGCTTTGGGCGGACTCATCGCCGGTCTTGGGCTGATCACTGGTAACTTGTTGGCCTTCAAGAGAAACTTCGTCGCGCTTCATCAAATTCCTCACGTATAAAACCGGCAAACGGCCAAGCGAAATCCTGACTAGCGTTACCACATTCGAAGGTGGATGTATATCGTGGCGCTTGTTTGTCCGTGCCTGCAAACTCTTATGGATGCGGGATTTTTCTTTTGGTGCTAGGACTTCGTCAAATTGACTTGGACTTGTGCAAACTTTCAACCAATGGCCGACTTTTTTTGGCCACAGCGTCATGATGGAAACAATGGAATTGAAAACGGAATTGAAACGGCGTGACAAGACTTATCAACACAGGTCCGAATCGGGCAATTGATGGCCCGGGCCGCGAACCGGGGGGTGCCTTTTCGGGCAACATGTTGCTAGACAACGCTTATTCAAAGACGACTTGCGAAGGGAACGCCTTTCAGATGGATGCAGAGTGGTTTGATCTGTCGCCCGAAACCATCACCAAAGCGCCGCCGAATGTGCGGGGATGGATCCAGATCGGGCAATCCATGACCGCAACCATCGGACTGGCCGCCGGGGGCCCGGTTGATGTTGTGGTAAAACGGCAGGAGGTTGGCCCCTTGAATGCCGACGAACAAGCGTTTTTCCCAATTGATCAGGCGGCCACCCTGCGCGAAGTCTGCCTAAGCGCGCAGGGTACGCCGCTGCTGGTGGCCAGAACGGTGTTCACCTCGGATATTCTGCGCACCCATCCGCAGATCATCCATTTGGGGACCAGACATCTTGGATCGCTGTTGTTCGAGGGCGAGGTGCCATCGCCCGTCACCGCACGTCAGTTCTGCCATATCCAGCCGGGGATGCCGTTGTACGATCTGGTCCGTTGGCGGCATCAGGAAAAGGGCGCCACCTATTGGGGCCGGCGCACGCTGTTCTGGCTGTTCGGCGCCCCGTTGCTGGTAACCGAAATCTTGCTGCCGGACCTAGTGAACAGCCCGAATGCGGACAAGGCATTGCGCGGCCCTGACCTTGGGTAATCCTGATTGACCCCTGCCCGCGAAGCAGACAAACTTTACGCCAAAAGACGACCATTTCACCGATCATTTCAGGGCCGCGATGCGCGCCCACCCCGAGGAAAACGCCATGACGCAATTTGCCTTGCTTGACCCCAGCCACAAGCGGACCTTTTCGGATCTGGCAGAGACGATCAGCGGGCAGGACATGGCGGACCGCGTGGCCTTGGTTAAGCACCGGCTGCGCGACATGGGTCTGATCGGGGCACAGCTTTGCGTGCCGATTGATGCAGGGCTGGGGGCGGTGGCAGTTTTCATCGCGGCGATTGAAAGTGGGGGGCGGACGGTGCTGGTGGCCCGACCTTTGGCCAGTGAAACCCCGGACTGGCCCACATTTTGTGATGCGGTCGTCGTTCCGCCGCAGCCGGGTGCCGGGATCGAGAGCTTGCAAATCCTGCCGCTGAACCCGGCAACCAAATCCGCCGCCAACCATGCCGGGCAGATTCTGGTGAAAAGTTCGGGCACCACCGGCACCCCGAAATGGATTGTCATGCGGACGGAAAATGCCATCCGAAACTCCCAAGCTGCGGCGAAGCGTTTGCAGATGACCGCTGCCGACCGGGTCATGGTACCGGTGTCGATCCACCATTCCTATGGCATTTCGGCGGCCTTTTTGCCGGCGGTACTGGTCGGGGCGTCGATCCATGTAGTGGCCCGCGGCAACCCCCTGACGATCTTTCAGGCGCAGCGCAGTTTTGAACCGACGGCGATGTTTCTGGTGCCCAGCCAATGCCGGTCGATCATGGCGCTGGGGCGCAAGGCGGGTCGGTTGCGGCTGGTCGTGGTTGCGGGGGACCGTCTGTCGCCCGCCGAGGCCGCGCTGTTTGAAGAGGCACATGGCCCAGTGGTGAACCTGTACGGCTCGTCTGAAATGGGTGTCATCAGCTGTGCCTTTCTGACGGACCCGCCAGACATCCGCCATGTCGCTGCGGGTGCTTTGGTGGATGGCGGGCAATTGGCGATTGAGGATGACCCCAATCCCGATCCCAGCGCCGAAGGGGCGCGTCTGATGCGGCTGGTCACGGCCAACGGGTTCGACGGCTATGCGGACCCGATCACCGGCGAGGTTATGACACCCGCCCCGGCCATCTGGTCAACCGGCGATCTGGTGCGGCTGTACGACGCCCCGCCCGGCGCGCCCGACGCCAGCCCCCGGATCGAGGTGATGGGGCGCAACGACCATGCGGTGAACCGCGATGGCCTGCTGGTCCATTTCGGCCAGATTGAGGGCTGCCTTGCCACGGCGCGCGGAGTGGCCCTTTCGGCTGTGGTGGGCGCGGGGCAAAGCCGCCGCGGCGTCGGCCTGACCGCCTTTTGCACCCTGACCCGTCCCGGTGTGGCAACCACGGATGAAATCCTTGACCATTGCCGCACCCTTCTGGCCCCGCGCGCCGTTCCGGATGTGCTTCATTTTCTTGCGGAAATGCCGATGTTGCAGTCCGGCAAGGTTGACCGCCGGCGTCTGTTGGAATTGGCCAAGGAACTTGCCGTCGCGTCATAGTCGCCAGTTGACAAAGGCCGTGCCGCATCCGATCACTTCGCGGACCCTGCCAATTTGGGTTCCCAGACTTCTGAAACGCAGGAAAAATTCATGTCAGACAGCGTCACTCAAGACCTTTTCGCGTTGATCATGCGCGAGTTGAAGTCGGTCCCGGCGGGGGTCAATCTGGACACATCCCTGTTTGAAGGCGGGCTGGAACTGGACAGTTTTGCCGTCGTCGATCTGGTGTCGCGGATCGAAAGCCACTTCGCCATTCAACTGAGCGACAACGATTTTCGCCCCGAGAATTTTGCCGATATCCGGACCTTGGGCGGCGTGATCGCGACCTATCTGGTGGACCGGCCAAAGGCCTGATCCAAGTTTGGCCGCCGTTTGCCGTCAGGTTTGCGGCTTACCCAGCCCAAAACTTTGCATGCGCTTCAACCGGGTCGTCACGCGGGCCATTTCCTCACGGCCGTTGACCTGGGGGAAGGGTTCTGCCGGAATCGGCAGGTCCAGAAACGCACATAAAGGCCCCCACCCTTCAGTGACGGTATAGACCAGCAGTTGGTCGGGCGGCACCGTCGCGCGAACGTCAGCCAGATGGCTGTCATAGCGGGCAAGGGCCAGTTCGCGCGTTTCCATCGTGCGCTGCATCAGGCCATTCCAGATCAGACCATCCATCATCATATTGATTTTCTTGCCAAAAGGCGTGCCGGCGTCCAATTCTGTTCCGGCATAGATCGTGCCTCTGGTGCTGTCATACCAGGCTTCGGGGCCTTTGGGATGCAGGGTAAAGATCACCTTGGCCTTTGGAAATGCCGCCAAAAGCCCGCGCCAAGCCCCGCAGGCCGGATAATCCACCAAGGCGCGGCGCCCGGTCAAGATCTGGTCCCAGTCATGATTGGCGCTGGCAGGATCTTTCGACACCTCCAACCAGAAATCGACATCGGTCTTGCGGCCCTGATCGAACATCACATCCATCATGTGACCACAGGGATAGCCAAGTTTAATCAGGGCCGTGCGCAGAGACAAAGTTCCCGTGCGCCCCAAACCAGCGCCGATGATATCAAGTGTCATGAATTCCATCCATTGGCCGCCGACGCAGTGACCGGCAAAGACTCAGGGCGGCCACTTCTGGCGGCCCTGACCAAATTATCCCTGCGCCGCAATCAGGCGCGGCGTTGCATCATGTTGCCGATATTGGCCGGAACTGCGCTTGGCACCGGGGCGGCCGTCGGCGTTTCGCTGGCCAGCGTTTCGACCGGCGTGTCGATATCGCGGTACAAAGTGCCTTCGCGCATCAGGGTCGATCCCAACATCATGTGGGAATGCGACTGGTGCGCCACAACCTGTACCCGCGGCAACCCGACAAGGTTCTGCGCGTGCATGCTGTCGATCTGATCGCCCTCGGCGTAATACAGCCGGGTCACACCAACCGAATTGGGGTTGGCGGTGATCACAGCGCGCAGATCCAGCGTTGTCAGATCCTCACCCCGCTCAATCGTAAAGGCCTTGAGGTTGTCAAACAGGCCGCCAAACCGTTCGCCGCCGCCCATCCGGTCACGCACTTCGGGCGCCACATAGGTCACGGCGGATTGCAGGTGGATGTCATCGACACGGGTCGTCGGATCCGCCCCCACCAGATAGCCGAACAGCCCGGCCGCATAGGCGCCGCCCGACATGCCCATAAAGGTCACCCGCGCCGGTTTGATCCGTTTGATGAACACGCGCAGGAAATCCACCGTCTCGTCGATCGAGGTGGTCAGGCCCTGAATGCCCTTGTGATACAGAAAGTCGGACTCTCCATCGCGCAGGAACAGCTTTGTATGCGGCATGTCCTGCGCAAAGGTCACATAGTCAAAAGCGTCGCGACGCATCGCGGGCTTGGAGCTGAAAAGGATCATCAACCGATCCGAGGTGCCATATTCAATGGCCGAGCAGTCTGTAATCTTGCGGAACATCGAAAAAATCTCTCCTGTAACAGTCCTTTGGCACCTCGGTGCAAAAGACATTCATGATTTACGGCAAAGGTGAAACGCCTGACCCCAAGCCGGGGTCGGGGGTGATTAAGTCGCCTCTTCTCCCGGAGTGTTGGTGCCGCGGCGACGCATCATCATCCGCCGCATCCCTTGCTGATTTTGGCCCGCTCCGGTGCCGGGGGTGGCCACGCCTTCAATGATCTGGCCGCCCGCCTGTTGGCCGGCCCCCATGCCGCCCATCATCCGGCGACCCATCATGCCACCATTCGGACCACCATTCTGGCCGCCGTTTTGGCCACCCATACCGCCCATCATACCGGGACGGTTCATCTGCGGGCCGCCCATGCCGGGCCGATTGCCGGCACCCATGCCGCCGCCGCCCATACCGCCGCCCATGCCGCGCCGGTTCATCCCGCCGCCCATTGCGCCCATCGGACCACCGGCCCCGCCGCCCTGACCACCCATACGGCCACCGGGGCCCATCGCGCCGCCGGCCATACCGCCGGGCCGGCCATTCTGCTGACCGGTCATGCCCTGACGGGCCTGTCCGGGTTCACGCGCCCGCAGCTTTGCATGTTCGGCGCGGTACAATTCGATCACCTGAGCGCCCTCCAGCTTGGGCGATTCTGCCCGTGCGGCCACGATGCGGCTCAGCGCCTCTTTGCCGCTGTCGCCGCGCATCCCCATCAGGCAGGCGCGGTAGCTTTCTTCGGCGGCTTTCCACTTTTCTTCGACGGCAAAGGCCTCGCCGTACAGGCGCTGCGCCGCGCTGTGCATCGGCCCGCGCTGCGGTAATTGCGCCAACATGCGCCGCGCTTCTGTCAGTTTCTTTTGGCCGATCAAGGCTTCGGCAATCATCATATTGACAACAGAGCTGCCGGAATTGCTGGTGGCCGCCCGGCGCAGGATCTTTTCCGCGCCTTTCCAGTCTTCGGCCCGCAGCCGCGCGCGGCCCAAGGAAACCATCAGTTGCGCGTTGTCAGGTTCCGCCGCCACGGCGGTTTCGAGCATCGTCAGCGCCGACGCGCTGTCCGAATCCGCCACATACAAATTGGCGAGCCGATCCAGCGCGCGCGAGTCGCCGGGGTTGATCGACAAGATCCGCTCCAGTTGTTCACGCGCGTCCTCGGTGCGTTTCGCGCCCATCAGCGCCCCGGCCAACTGGTGGCGGGCCTGCACCGATTGCGGGTCCATCTCGACCATGCGTTCCAGTGCCTCGATCGTGGCTTCGGTGTCGTTGTTCATCCGATGCACGCGCGCAATCCCCATCAGGGCCTGCTGCGAGCGGGGGTTGATTTCCAGTGCGCGGGCGAAATGCGCCTCGGCATATTCCTTGTTGCCGCCTTGCAGGCCGATCATTCCGGCCATCAACGGGGCGACGCCGTTCTTTGGGTCAGCCTCCATCGCGTCCTCGACATAGCGCGCGGCCTCTTCCAGATTGCCTTCGCGCTGAAAGGTCATCGCATAGGCAATCAGGCCCTGAACGTTCTGCGGGTCTTGGCGCAAGACATCTTCGACAAGATAGCGGGCATCTTCAATGCGGCCCTCCTGCAAAAACGTCCGGGCCTGACGAAGCGGGTCGGACCCTGTCTGCAATGCAGTTTCGTTTGAATTGGTCCAATTCTGATCCGGCATTTTTTCAATCCTTTATGGCGAACGCCCTACCACAACTTTGGTCGGGCCCTTCTTGATTCGCTCAACGCGTTCAAGCGTCATTAACTGTCCGTTAGTATAACATATTATTGTCGTTTTCCTGGCGATTTAGCCAAGATCAGGCAAACTGTACTTCTTCCGCGCCGCCCAGCTCTGGATTGGCAACATTGTTTCCGGAAACCACGGCAATCGGCGCACCACGCGCAACCGCCGCCGCCAGAATCTCTCGAAGCCCTTCGGAAAAAGGAATCGAGGGGCGAAAGCCAAGAATGTCGCGCGCCCGTGCCAGATCATACTGCTGCACGTAGCGGCGCCAGATCCGTTCGGTATCCGGGGTCTGGTCGTCAAGCGTCGGTTCATTGATTGCGATCCGGGTCATCTTGCCCATTTCGCGGTAGGTGATGCAGTCTGGACCCGCGACGTTAAAGGTTTCATCCTTGGCTTCGGGGACGAAACAGCAGCGCAAGATAGCTTCAACCGCGTCGCGGACATGGACGAATTGGCGTGGTTGCACGCCGCCCGGACCCTGACCAAACTCTGGCCCCGGGGCGTTTTCGCGCAGCATCGGATCGACCAACGGATCACCGATGCCGTAAACCAGCGCGAACCGCAGGATCCCGTGTTCCTTTTTGGCCTTGCGTGTGTAGTGGCGGGTCAGGTTTTCACCGGCGATCTTGGTCATGCCGTATTCGGCCAGATCATCGCCGCCATCGACGCGCAAAGCATGGGTTTCGTGGATCGGCCAATGCTTTTGGCTGAACTGATTCTGATAGGCCGCGACCGAGCTGAAGAACACAAACCGCTTCAACTCTGGCACTTTCATCGCGGCGCGCAGCAGGTCATGCGTGCCATCGACATTGGTTTTCCGCAGGCTGGCCACGTCACAGGATCCGGCCAGTCGCGCCGCCATATGCAGCACATTGCGCGCGCCTTTGACCAGTTGGTCCAGCGCGGGCAGATCTTCCAGCCCGCCTTCGACACGTTCCAGCAGCGGATGATCCGGCAGGGCATCGCCGGTGCCGGGCTGCACCAGAATGCGAACCCGGTAGCCGGCGTTCAACAGTTCCGGCACCAATGTCCGCCCGATATAGCCGGTGCCACCGGTGATCGCCACGTCAACTCCCGGCGAGGATTGGCTTTGCAGCAGGGCCGCAGCGCGACGTTTCGCTTTTCGACCTTCGGGCAGCGCGTCATCCGGGGTGGGCGCTGGCACTGCAAATGCGGCAGGTTTCGGCAAGGTATAGGGCCGCCGGTCCGCGCTGCCGACAAAGACCTCGGTCCCGCCATCGGGATTCTCGACATATTCCCACCGTGAGGCAAACCGCGCCGGGGACGGACCGCCGAAAGGATTTGCCGTACCCAAGGCCAGACCGACTGGCGTGGAAACCATGGTCCGACCACCGTAATTATACGGGTTGCCCATGCCGTTCAGGCTGACGGGCTGCCAATTGACGCCGTCTTTGGTGCGCCACAGTTCGAACCCGCCACCAACCTCGGCCAGTTGTTCAAAGCTGAGCGCGCCGGTCAGCTTTTTCGCCGTGGGCGAGGGGCGGTGCGCATATTGCAGGAAAACCGACCAGTCGAAGGTCGTGCAATACAGCCAGCCGTCATGCACACACATCCGCCAAGTGTACCCCGCAAAGGCGTTGTCAAAGCCCGGACCCATCCCCGACAGGGGCCGTTTGATGCCTTCGGGAGTCTCCCGCGGGGTGCCGACCAGCAAGTCCCAGCTGTCATCGGGCCAGATGCGGATGATCTCTCCGGCGCCCGGCCCTACCAGATTGGTCCGGTCATAGCCGCCATTCTGGATCGAGGAGCCAACATAAAGCGCGCCGTTAAACTCCACCATCGCCATGGCGATTTCAGACAAGGGCCCCCGGTATGCCCCGCGCGAAATCACCTTGCGCCACTGCAAAGGTCCATCCCCGCACGGCGGCGTTGTCCAGATCTGATAGCCTTCGAAATTGTTGAAGGTTCCGGCGTATAACTGACCATTGGCCACCGTCATCATGAAGATGCCGTTGTTGGTCGGATCGCCAAAACCAAGATCGCAGGCCACTTCCCATTGCCGCGACCGTGGATCGTTGGACCGCTTCAAAACCCCGGTCCGGTTGGAGTTAAACTGGATCCCCTCACCCGCAGGGGGGGCGTAAAGCCAGCCGTCAAAGCCCACCAGCTCTCGGAAGGTCGAGATCATCGGATTGCCGATGCCAGGCTCACACGCGGGTTCAAAATGGATGCCGTCTTCGGACCGCAGGACATGGGCCGCACAGCCGCGCAGAACCGTTGACATGGTCGAGGCATAGAGCGTCGGCTTGGTGTCGGATTTGCCCTGAAACACCGTCATGCCACGATAGCCCAGATCGCGCGGGGCCGGTTCGCCCTGCTTTCCGGGGATCATCGGGGACCGGAACGCCAACTCCCAGGTGTCGGTTTCCGGGGTCCAGCGCCAGATCTGGCCCTGCATGTCCAGATCCTGCACCTTCGGCGGCACAGCAACTGGCCAAGGTTCCAGCGCCGGCGGATCAATCGGCGGAAACAGTTTCAGCAGTTGAAAGGAGTTCCGCGTCATGCCGCAATACAAGCGACCTTCAAAGAAGGTCATGCCATGGACATAGGCATTGGCCGGATCCCCGACGCCGTTCTTTGCGATCTGGCGGAAATGGCCCGAGGTCAGGCCGACACCCGCCGCCTTGTCCAGATCCTCGCCTTGGGTGCTGATGCCGTCGTCCGGAATATTCTGATCCTTCATGCGCGCGGCGCCCCGCTGGCGGGCGGGTTTACGGCCTGATTGGCCTCTGTCCCGGCGGCAAGACGGGCGGTTGGCCCCGGACTGACTGTCGGTTGCGACGCGATCAGCCGCAGTTTCGGGCCGGTCAGGCCCATGCGTTTTCCCGAAAACCCACCGGGGCGCGAGGTGTGTTCAATCGGTTCAGACAGGGCCTGCAACAGGGCTTGTGGGCGCAAAAGCGGAAAGAAATGGGCGGCCCGTGGCACGATCTGCAACTTGGATTGAGGCAACAAATTCTCCAACGCTTCGGCGGTTTGGCGATAATGCGACCGTGATCCATAGACCAGACGCACGGGGGCGGTAATGTCTTTCAAGGCCGGAGCCTCGATCGAGGTGACGTCCAGAAATTCCGCCCGCGCATGGGTGCGCGCCATCAGTTCCTGCCAGCGTTTCACACCCTGTGACGGCTTGCCCGGACCACCGGCCATGACCATCGCCCCATGCAGCGCGGCGGTTGTGCGTTGATCCGCGGTCGTGGGGGCAGGTGCCGCTGGGGCTGGCTGACGAAGTCCGGGCGCTTCGGGGCCAGGACCAAACCACCGCCCGCCGCGTCCGGCCCACAGACCACGTCCGCCGCCAAAAGGTTTCGGCCAAAACGCGCCGGGTTGCCGAAGGCCCGCGCCTGCGCCGCCGCCGTCCCGAAACCCCGGAGCCTCTTGCGCCGGATCTTCCCATCCATGGCCATCGGGGGCCAAAGCGCGCCGGTCGGTTTTGCCGGACTGAAACTCGTTCTCGTCCAGAAGTTCGGAGTAAAGTTCGCGCACCACCAGCGGCAGATGCGGATCAATGTCGATCCCGGCAGCCTGCGCCCGCGCCCGAGTTGCCGCCCAATCACTTGCGCCGGGCAGCGGCGGCACGGGTTGCAAGGACGGCAACCAGGCATCGGCCAGCGTCAGTTCTGACACCAGGTCCGGACGTTCGGCCGACAAAGCCACCGCGACCGCCCCGCCAAAGCTGTGCGCCACCAGATGCGCGCGCCGAATGTCCAGATGTTCCAGCAGTGCCGCCAGATCCCCCGCCAGATCGCAGGCCCGGTAACCGGTTTCTGTCATGCCTGAAAACCCGTGGCCGCGCAGATCCACCGCCGTCACCCGGTGGGTCAGCGCCAGTTGCTGTGCGACCTGAAACCACCAGAAAGCGATGTTGCATGACAGACCATGCACCAGCACGACGTCAGGGCCGCTGCCGGTCTGTTGGTAGTGCACCTTGTGATCGCGCAGCGTGATCCGGGGCATGATTCCGCCTACATATACCCAAGTGCCTTAAGCCGCTCAAGAATCTCTTCGGTCGCTTCTTCCGACAAAACCTCGCCGGTTTGGTCCGCCGATCCGCTGTCCACCGCCACGGTGGCGCTGATGATCAGCGGATGGCTGGCAACATGGTCATCGGTAAAGCTGGCAAGGACGGTCTTGCCCTCCATGCTTTGTGGAACGGCCAGACCCATCGAATAAAGCGTGGTCGGCGCGATGTCGGCAATTTGCAATGGTTCCAAGACCTTGCCAGCCGGAATGCCGGGACCGGCAGCGATATAGATGCCGTCGGGGTGGTGCGTGGCATAGGCGACGCGGCGGTCTTTGCAGGGCAGATCGGCGCGCAGCACGGACAAAAAGCTGTAGTCATGCAGCCGCAAGGTGATGTCGGGGGCCTGGTCCATATGCGCGCCGGGGAAGGCCTCTTCGCGCAGATAAACCTCGGCCACGACCTGTTTTCCGGTCGCGGGATCGGTCAGCGCCAACAATTCTTCGACCAACTTCGCCCGGAACGCCGCATAATCGGCGGGGGCCACCCCCGGCATTCCCGGTGCCGTCGCTTGCCGGATGAAGATCGCATTGCTGGAGGAGGACAGCGCATAGGCCCGCGTGTCATCCCAGTTGATCAACGTACTGGCCTCGGTGTTTTCGTCCAAGGCCATGCGACCCTGATCATCCATCGGGGTATCCGGCTTCCATGACAGATAGCCCTGATGTTCCAACCAGGTGTTCGCATAGAAAATCCGGGTGCCAGCGCGCGTGAAGCCATGGTCGGACACCATCAGGATCCGCGCCTCTGGTCCGGCTTTTTCGACGATTTCACCAATGAACCCATCAACTTCGCTGAAATATTGCAGCACCAGCGCGCGGGTGGCGTTTGCGGCCGGGCTGTCATATTGGGCGCGGGTCGCGGGGTCGATCAGGTGGAAACACAGATGCTGGATCCGGTCCACACCATCAAACAACACCGCCGTCAGATCGCAGGGATCTTCCTGCATCACCGCAAGAAGGGTCGCCTGCCAGCGCCGTTCGCGGGTGATGTGGAAATTGACCCAATCGTTCAGCTGATCCTCGCCCAGACCCTGCACGGCCTTGCGTTCATGCTGCCAATCGGTGGACATTTCGCTGGCTTTGAACACGCCCAGTTCTTTCAGGCGTTTGGCCATGCTGCGTGGATGGATCGCACGGCCCAGATAGGACCACGGCACGTAACCCGGAATAACCACGCCCTCAATCGGGCGGGCTGGGAACATCACCGGAAAATTCAGCGTCGTCACGCGGCGGCCCTGAGCGCTGGCGATGTCCCACATCGTTGCGACCTTCAGATCCTCCGAGGTCGCAAGCGTATAGCTGGGAACCGAAGCCGTCCGGTCCACCCGGATGAAATCGAAAATGCCATGTGTGCCGGGGCTGACCCCGGTCATCAGGGTCGACCAGGCCGGCGGTGTCAGCGGGTGAATCGTCGATTTCAGAATCCCATGCGACCCACGCGCCAGAAATGCGCCCAGGCAAGGCATGACGCCTTCAGCAATCAGAGGGTTCAAAATATCGTAGGTTGCGCCATCGAGACCGATGATCACAGTTTTGCCGCTCATCCCGCTTCCTTTGTTTAAAACGCTTTAGAAACAATCAGTCCGCGAGTACATTTTTCAGCGAAACGACCATCTTTTCAATGTCACCAACACTAAGGTTACGGATCAAAATACCATCATCGCGCATCTGGCGGAAAAGCCGGTCGCCCAGCCCGTAATGCTGCTGCAATTCGGACACCAGATAGACAAGGCTGATTGATTCCATCCCCAAGTCCATCAACTTGGTATCCGGGGTCAGATTCGCCTCGCCCATATCAAGATCTTCGCCAAGATCTTCAAAAATCTCCCGCAGGACGGTCCCTACGTCTTTGGCAGTCAAAGCTGTCATTGTTTGTGCAATCACTTTAAATCTCACCTTAATGCGAAGTCTACCCGTCTTTGTGCTGCGGGTGCAAGACTGTCGACTGGTCAATTATGCAGCTGCGGCAAGCCCCCGCAAAGTCACGTTCTGCAATGTAACCCTGTTTTTGTGGCATTTTCATGCAAATTTCACGTTGAGGACCAGTCCAAGCGCACCAATGAGCAATGTTCCAGCAGAAGATTGAAACTCGAAGGTCCAAACGAGGGGGCCGGGCACTCCGGTTCTATCCTTAAGGTTGAGTGGTCCCGGTGCAGACGGGTTGGACAGGACATCGAAACGACTCAGGCAAGCCTCCAGTCCAAGGCCAAGTGCCTTGGCCGCCGCTTCCCGCGCGCACCAAAGCCGGGTCATCGCGCGGTTCCTAATGTCGCCTTCGGGCAGGGCAGCCAGCAAATCAACTTCGGCCGGTGGAAAGGCGGTTCGGGCGAAATTGGCATCCCAGATGCGGACCGGTTCAAGGTCAACGCCGATGCCGGAATACCGCGCGGGGTCTGCGGCCCCCGCAAGGGCAAAATCCACCGCATGACTAATCGAGATCGGGGGTGCAAGGTTCGGCCACAGATGGGCGGGGCGGTGGGAAAGGCTGGGCTGACCGCTGTCCGCATCCGTCGCGATCATCAGATCGGCGGGGCTGACCGCCTGTCCCGCAAGACCGCGCAAGGCATCCTTGGCCGCCGCACGTCCGCGCAACCAGTCGTGTCGGCGCGTCGGGCTGGTCGCGGCAATCGCCGTCGCCGCCCCGGTCCCCGCATGCCAAAGCTGGCCGCGTTCGTCTTGCGACAACAGCAAATGCGCCAGCACCTTCTCCCAGATCCCGCCGCTGCCGTCCAACAGGCCACGGTCCGGGTCTTGCACGAAGCTGACGACAACGCCGCCGGGCGCGCCCGGCACTGCCAGCACGCTGCCCAACCCATTGCGCGCCGGGTCCAGGCGAGCGCGGAAAAACGTATCGGGCAGGACAAACCTTTTGTCCCACCACCCGGTGATCCGGCAGGCAAGGCGGCCGTCCGCCTCCACAATCTCCAGATCGGATCGCATTTCATCTGCGCCGATCAGCGCGACCTGCCCGGTACAACGCGAAGCGGCACCGGCGGCCAGTGCGGGGCGGAAAATATCCAGCCGCTCCATCCGGAAGGGAAAGATGTGGAAGGCTTCGGGAAAACGTTCGGCCGCCCAGACACCGACCAATTGGCCAACGGCGTCCAGCGTTACCGGATCGGTTTCAAACACCGGCGCGGGGGTATTTGCCAGCAGGCCGGCGGC
>JANNBI010000485.1:0-4582 GCA_031385345.1 Paracoccaceae bacterium
TCGGTCGGCATCGCCGCCGCCGCCGTGTCGGGCAGTTCCACCGGAACCCCGACCGTCAGCAAAGGTGCTGCCACCATGAAGATGATCAGCAAGACCAGCATCACATCGACAAAGGGCGTGACGTTGATTTCCGACATCGCCGCCGACTGGCCCCGGTGCCGTCGCCGCCGTCCACCCGACTTTTTCATCACCCCCGCACCCATGGCCTAAGCGTCCAACTGGCGCGACAGGATGGTGGCGAACTCGTCGGCAAAGGCCTCATAGCCGCCAAGGATATGTTCGGAATCCGCGTTGAGCTTGTTGTAGAACACCACCGCCGGAATGGCCGCGATCAACCCGATCCCGGTGGCCAGCAGCGCCTCGGCAATGCCGGGGGCCACGACGGCCAGATTGGTGTTCTGACTGATGGCGATCTGCTCGAACGAGTGTTTGATGCCCCAGATCGTCCCGAACAACCCGATGAACGGTGCGGTCGATCCCGTGGTGGCCAAAAACGACAACCCCTTGTTCAACCGCTCGCTTTCGCGCGAAATCGCCACATCCATCGCCCGATCGATCCGCGCCTGCGCCCCGGCAATCAACCCGCCATCCTGCCGGTGGCTGCGCTTCCACTCCAGCATCCCGGCGACAAAGATCTTTTCCGACGGCCCCGCCGCCTCGCCCCCGATGCGCTCATACAATTCATCCAACGGCTCACCCGACCAGAATGCCCGGTCGAACACTGACGCCTCGCCCCGCGACGCGCGGAACATGATGTGCTTTTGAATGATGATGGCCCAGGACCAGAACGACATGATCATCAACATGATCATCACCAGTTTGACCGTGATGGTGGCGCGCGCAAAAAGGGCGAGCAAAGAGAAATCAATCTCCTGCGCTGCCGCGAGGGTTTCGGTATTCATAACGCCTGCTCTTGTTATCGGGGCTCTGCGGCCGCCATTACAGGTGAATCTATCAGGATTTAAGCGCGTTTGCCAACACATTGCCGCGATGGGCAGGAACCTGCCACGGCATTTCACGCGATAAACCCGTCAAATCGCGTCCGCTGCGGGCAGATTTCGCAGGATCGCGGGCAGCCGCACCGCCCGCCCCCCGTCGCCAAGACAGACCAAGGTCACCAGCGCGCTGAACAGCAGGTCCGTCCCGCGCCAGACCTCTTGACGCAGCTCGATGCGCGCCGCGCCAACCGACCCGACGTCGGTGCGCACCCGCAGGTCATCGTCAAACCGCGCCGGGCGCAGATAATCCGCCTCGACCCGCCGCACGGCAAAGACCAGACCCTCGTCGCGCATCAGCACCTGATCGACGCCCAAACCCCGCACCCAGTCGCTGCGGGCGCGTTCGATGTATTTAAGATAATTGGCGTAATAGACGATCCCCGCCATGTCGGTGTCCTCGTAATACACCCGGCAGGAAAATTCATGGCCCATCAGACCAGCGGCACAAAAGGCACACCGCAGCCCGTCAGAAAAAGCATCGCAGCAATCAGGATCAAACGCAGGGACATGGCACACTCCAAACCGGGTGCGTCCTGCCTACCCCAGCCCCGGCCCCGGGATCAAGCCTCAGCCGGTTGCCAGATCCTCTGCCGCGTCCTTCACCAGATCCTGCGCCGGATAGCGCACGCCGCGTTCCTGCACATAGACATCCGCATCCACCAGATGAAACGCGCGCTTCAAGCGGTCAATCGTGGCTGGGCGGTCAATCTCGGACTGGCAGGTGTAAAGATCAATGGTGACAAAACCGCGCCCGGGAAAGGTGTGAAAGCTGATATGGCTTTCCGCGATCATCACAAAACCGGACAGACCACCGGGATCCTTCAGACAATTCGGCCCCACCGACACCACCACGGGCGTGCAGATCGGATGCATCCCCATCTCGGCGGGCAGATCAACCAGCAACTGGCGCAGCGCCTCCTCATCCTCCATCACCGGACCCGAGGCTGCGTAGCCATCAATCATCACATGCACGCCAAACTGCTCGGTTCGCGGCGCAGAACCATGAGTATTAACCATCAAAATCCCCTCGCTTTTATTCAACAAAAGTACAATCCTCAGACCCTTTGTCCACTGCCCTTGCATAACGGATTCCAGACCACGTCACTTGGGTTGCACCGCAACCCGCGCCGCAACCCGCAAGGCATGCACGGGGTCGTGCGCCGCCGCCGGCAGGGTCGGGGCATAGCCAGCCCGGATCACAGCCGCGATCTCGGGGCGCAGCACCGCCACCTGCCCGACCCGCACCAGCGCCGGGGAGCCGTCAAAGGCCGTCTCGCCCCACAACAAGATCACCTGCACCGCCTCGTTCAACGCCAGATCCTGCGCCGGAACCTCGGCCATGGCCCCTGCCAACCGCAGGAAGACAAATGCCGCCTTGATCCGCCCCGCCTCATCGAACCGAAACAGGCGGTAATGATGCGCCCCCGCCGCCTCCAGCCGTGCCGACAATCCCGCCAGATCCGGCACCAGATGATCCAGCTTCGGCACCAGCGGCAGTTCCGCCCAATCGCGGCAGAAAAACACCATCAGATTGGCACCCAACTCCATATCTGTCTCGGCCATCTCATGCCCGGCCAGCGCCACCACCGCCTCTAGGGCGCCCTTGACCACGCCCAAAGCGGCATCGTCGATACCAAAAACCACCGGCACGATGGGCCGCCCCCAGCGCGCAAAAACATAAGTGCCGTCCTTGCGGGTGAACAGCTTTTGCACGGCCTCTGGCGTCATCTGATGGCTCCGATCCTTCGCGCTCCAATACCGACTGCACCGGTTGCAGGACAAGGCAGAAAAGAAAGGGGATCCTCGAACCTCCCTCGCCCGTTCCGGGCTTACCCCCCTGGCATCACCTTCAAGCAATACTTGAGCCAGATTGAAACTGAACGCGACTTCGCATTGAAAACGGCTTCACATTGACAAAAATATCCCGGGGGAGGCGGCCTTGGCAGCCCGGGGGCCGCGCCCCCGCCCCGAGGAGACGGGCCAAAGCCCGCCGACGAGACAGAAAGACCGCGCGCCTGCGCGCTCCGGATACTTACCCTTCGAACAAAATCCTTAACCTTCGAACAAATCGCTTTGTCCGGGCGCTTTGGGTGCTTCCAGCCCCAGATGCCGCCAGGCCTTCATCCCCAGCATCCGGCCGCGCGGCGTGCGCAGCACCAGTCCTTGCTGCAGCAGGAACGGTTCAATCACCTCTTCAATCGCATCACGGCTTTCCGACAGCGCCGCCGCGATGGTTTCCACCCCCACCGGCCCGCCGCCGTAATTTTCGGCCAACAGCAGCATGTAGCGCCGATCCGCTCCGTCCAGACCCAGATGATCCACCCCCAGCCGCGTCAGGGCCCGGTCAGCAATGGCGCGGGTCAGATGGCCGTCGCCCTCGACCGTCACGAAATCCACCACCCGGCGCAGCAAGCGACCTGCGATCCGCGGCGTGCCGCGCGCGCGTTTGGCAATCTCGCGGCAGCCGTCCGGATCCGCCCCCACCCCCAGCAACCGCGCGCCGCGCGTGACAATCTCGTGCAATTCATCCTCGGTGTAGAACTGCAACCGTGTCGGAATGCCAAAGCGGTCGCGCAGCGGCGTGGTCAGCAGGCCCAGCCGCGTCGTGGCCCCGACCAAGGTAAAGGGCTGCAAATCTATTCGCACCGTGCGCGCCGCCGGACCTTCACCAATCACCAGATCCAGCGCGAAATCCTCCATCGCCGGATACAGCACCTCTTCGACCACCGGAGACAGCCGGTGAATCTCGTCGATGAACAGCACGTCATTGGGTTCCAGATTGGTCAGGATCGCCGCCAGATCCCCCGCCCGCGCCAGCACAGGACCGCTCGTCATGCGAAACCCCACGCCCAATTCGCGCGCCATGATCTGCGCCAGCGTGGTCTTGCCCAGTCCCGGCGGCCCGTGAAACAGCGTGTGATCCATCGCCTGCCCGCGGATCTTGGCGCTTTCGATGAAGATCTTCAGATTGGCCCGCACCTCTTGTTGGCCAATGAAATCGTCCAGAACCTGCGGCCGCAAGGCCCGGTCAAAATCCTCGGGCAACTTGTCCGGGCGCAGGGTGGGGTCAGAGGTTGCGCTCATCCCCGGGCCTGCGGCGCCAACAGCTTCAAACAGGCCAGGATCAGACCGGCGGCGTCCAGATCCGGCTGATCGCCCGCCACGCTTGCCACCGCCTGCGCCGCGTCGCCTGGGCCGTAGCCCAGATTGGTCAGCGCCGACAACGCATCCGCGGCATTGACCGCGCGGGCCTGCGCCGCGCCGTCCGTCTTGACCACGCGCCGCGCCACCGGGGTCGCAGGCTCAATCACTTCATCCAGTTCCGCGGGGGCCTGCAACCCGGCCCCGGCCGCCATTACCATCGGCGCCTTGGCCTTCAATTCCAGGATCACGCGCTGCGCCAGTTTCGGCCCCACCCCCGGCGCCGACTGGATCGCGCGCGCATCGCCAAGGGTGATCGCGCGCCCCGCCCCTTCGGGCCCCAAAGTGCCAAGGATCGCCATAGCCGCCTTGGCCCCCACGCCCTGCACCGTGGTCAACAGCTTGTGCCATTCCTTTTCGATCATGGTGGGAAAGCCGAACAA
>JANNBI010000025.1:0-6845 GCA_031385345.1 Paracoccaceae bacterium
CAAGGCGGTCATGGCCGCCGTCGTCGCCCGTGGCGTGCTGCGGGTAGAGCCGATAAGATCGCCGGTCAGGATGGTTGGTTGGGACATGTGCAAGCTATAGGTCTTGCTTTTGGTAGATGCAAGTTAAATAGCTTGCTTGGTCGGTTTGCAAGCCATAAGGCTTGCCTTACATGAAGCCCAGTTCCAGCCGCGCCTCGTCTGACATCATCTCCATTCCCCAAGGCGGATCGAAGGTCATGTTCACGTCGACCTGACCGACGCCAGCGACCGAGGCCACCGCCTCTTGGACCCAGCCCGGCATCTCACCGGCGACGGGGCAGCCGGGGGCGGTCAGGGTCATCGCGATGGCGACCTGATTTTCGCCACCAATATCAATCGTATAGACAAGGCCAAGGTCAAAGATGTTGACCGGAATTTCCGGGTCGAACACGGTGCGGCAGGCGTTGACCACATCATCATACAAAGGATGATCCGTGGTCGAGGGCGCGATCAGCGGCGCGCCTTCCAGTTTTTCCTGCGGTTGGTTCATGTTTGGACTCTTGGGGTCTTAGGTCGGGGTACTTGACCAAATATATAGGGAATTATTGGCAAAGGTCCAGAGCGGGTCGGCGGGGCCGCGCACGCGCAGCAAAACGCCCCGGATTTGGCCTCCGGGGCGTTGGGAACTGGGGGTATCTGGCCCGATCAGAACGGGATTTCGTCATCCATATCCGAGCCGCGCCCGCCCGAGGCCGTGCCGCCCGAGGCGCCGCCGCCATAGCCGCCGCGCGCCGATCCGCCGCCGGAGCCGCCCCCAGAGCCACCCGAACCGCCGCCGATCGCGCCACCTGCTCCGCTGCCTGAACCGTAATCATCATAGCCGCCGCGCTCGTCACCGCCACCGGTGCTGCCGCCCGACCCGCCATCGCGGCCGCCCAGCAAGGTCAATTCACCCCGGAACTGACGCAGGACCACCTCGGTCGAATAGCGGTCGGCACCGGATTGGTCCTGCCATTTGCGGGTTTCCAACTGGCCTTCGATATAAACGGTGGAGCCTTTGCGCAGGTATTGTTCAGCAATCTTGGCAAGGTTTTCGTTGAAAATCGCCACGGAATGCCATTCGGTCCGTTCCTTGCGCTCGCCGCTCGACTTGTCGCGCCAGGTTTCCGAGGTGGCGATGCGCAGGTTCACCACCTTGCCGCCATTGGGAAAGCTGCGCACTTCCGGGTCGCGCCCCAGATTGCCGACGATGATCACCTTGTTGACCGACCCTGCCATATCACACTCCCTGATTCCCGGCGTCCGGCCCCTACGGCGGGCCAGGTTCCCCAAGGTCTATAAAGCGCGGCGATGGACCCTGCAACGTTGGGTTTTTGGGGCTGGGGTCGGCAAAGGGATGCCGCGCGGAGCACAGGGGACTGGTCAGGGGGGGGCGAAAGGCTGTAAAGGGTGGGGCGTCGTGAAGTGGGGCCAAAGTGTTGCGCGTGCGGGTTTTAGGCTTTGGATGGGGGATCGGGCTCGCGCTTTTGGCGGCCGGACCGGGTCTGGCCGAAGGGTTGAAGCTGTCAGGCGGCGGCAAGGGCAGCGCGTCTTTTGCATCGAAATCCGCGCTTCTGGATGGGCGGCTGGCCACACAATACGAATTTTCCGAGCGGTTGAAGCCCGACTATGACCCCGAAGCCGGGGATGCGCCCGAGGTGACGTATCAGGGCAATTACAAGGGCGCGTTTCTAGACGTGGCCAAGGCGGCGGCGCGGCGGCATGATGTGCCCGAGGATATGTTCCTGAAACTGGTGCAGCAGGAATCCGGCTGGAATCCGGGCGCGGTGTCGCCCAAGGGGGCGACCGGGCTGGCGCAGCTGATGCCGGGAACGGCAGAGCGGCTGGGGGTGGATATCAACGATCCGACCGACAATCTGGAGGGCGGGGCGAAGTATCTGCGGCTGATGTATGATCGGTTCGGGTCGTGGCGGCTGGCCTTGGCGGCTTATAACGCCGGGCCGGAGGCGGTGGAAAAGTACGACGGAATCCCGCCCTATGACGAGACGCAGAACTATGTGCTGGCGATTTTGGGGTGAAACCCGGCCCCGGCGTTGCCGGGGCGAAAACGCTCCTGATGGAGCGTTTTCAGGGTTTCACGGGCGCAAAAGCCTTTGCGCCCCGGGGTGCGAAATTCGATATATGATAAACTAAAATCAGAAGTTTGGGGAAGTCTGTTCATCCTTTTGAAAGGGTTGGAAGGGACTTTTTCGGGCTGCTGGCTGGCGCCGGAACGGCAGAGGCCAAGGGGTTTTTCGCAGGCGCGGCCCAATTCGATTGAAATCAAATTGGGCAAGCCGGGGAGCTGCGCCCCCTAAACGGAAAAGACGGCCTTACCCTGTGGGTTTCAGCGTGGTGTCGACCTCGCAGGCGAAATTCGTCCGCAGATCGGCGCGCAGGGTTTTGGACAGGGCCTGATAGGCGGCATTTGCGGCGTCCAGATCGCTGCGGTCTCCGGCGCTGGCTTTCAGCATGGCGGCCTGCATCCGGGCGGCGATGCTGGCGGCGGCTTGGGTCAGGCCGGACTGAAAAGCCTGATGGGCGGCTTCGGCGCGGGCTTTGGCCTCGGCCTCGGTAGAGGTGACATCGCAGGTATAGGTGATGTCACCTTTGCCGGGGACGGGCAGGGCAAAGCGGGCGGTTTGGGGCGGCCAGAGGAGCCAGAGGGCGGTGCATAGGGTCAAGGCCGCGGCCGCGAACGCCGCGAGCCTGCGCACCGGGGGGCGGGTCATGCCTGCGCTGCGGTCAGTTCGGCAAGATTGTTGGCATGGACGCCCTCATAGGGCGCGAACCATGTCAGCGCGCCGCTGGCAAGGGCGGGGGCGATCCAAGTTTGCAGAGGTTTTGCGCGCAGGGTGGCGTCGCTGCGGGCGTCCAGCAATTTCCAGATGTAATCCTGCGTCGCCTTGATCGTGGCCGGGCCATAGCTGCCGCTGGCAATCATGTCTGGCGCGCCGTGGTTGGGCAGGATCATCCGGGGGGCCAGCGCCGCCAGACGGTCCAGATCGACCAGATGGGCGGGCAGGCTGTCAGGCTCTGCCAGATAGGTCACGGTATCTTCAATCGTGTCTCCGGCCAGCAGAATGCCGTCATGGCCCAGCCAGACCACGGTGGCATCGTCGGAATGGATGTTGCACTGGATCAGGTCGATATGCAGGCGACCGATGTGCAGATGGGCGCTGCCGTCAAAGGTATGGGTGGGCAGGATCAGGGGCGCGATGGCGGGCAATCCGCTGGGGCTCGTGCCGGCTTCAATCGCGGCGGCGCGGTTGCGCAGATGGGCGGCGGTCAGGGAGTTGGCCAATATGGTGCAATCGGCAAAGGCCGCCGTGCCCGCGACATGATCCAGATGCCAATGGCTAAGCACCACGGTAAAGCGTTTGACCCCGGCCTGTTCCAGCGTCTGCCTGATGCTGCGGGCATGGTGGGGGCTGACATGGGTGTCATAGATCAGCGCCTCGGCCCCATCGACCACGGCATAGGACGCGATGCCCAAAGACAGCGCGCCATTGTCCACCCAATTCGGGCCGGGGGCATGGCGATAACCGTCGATGCGGCCATCGTAGAAGGCCCAGATATGCGGGGCGGGTCGCAGGATGCGCAGATGCATGGCCCTATTCGGCGGCCATCTTGATCACCGGCTCCATCGAGGCGAGAACGTCCGCCGAAAGGTGACATTTGATCTGATGCCCGCCCTCCAGCACCTGAACCGGGGGCATCTGGGTGTCGCACAGCCCGCCGGGCACCTGCGATTTCCAGCGGCAGCGGGTCTGGAACGGACAGCCGGGCGGCGGGTTCATGGCAGACGGAATGTCGCCTTCCAGCACGATGCGTTTGCGGATCACCTTGGTGTCGGCAATCGGGACGGCGGACAACAGTGCCTCGGTATAGGGGTGATAGGGCGGCTGGAACACCTGATCGGTGGTGCCCATTTCGACCACATGGCCCAGATACATCACCATAACCCGGTCCGACAAATAGCGCACGATGGACAGATCGTGGCTGATGAACAGCAAGGTGGTCTTGTTTTCGCGCTGAATGTCCATCAGCAGATCGGTGACGGCGGCCTGCACCGACACATCCAAGGCGCTGACCGGTTCATCGGCCACCACGACCTTGGCGCCACCGGCAAAGGCGCGGGCGATGCCGACGCGCTGTTTCTGGCCGCCCGAAAGCTGGCGCGGCATACGCTCGGCAAAGGCGCGCGGCAGTTTCACGAGGTCCAAGAGGGTCAGCATCCGGGCGTTCCGCTCTTCGTCCGACGCGCCGTGTTTGAAAATCTCCAGCGCGCGGATGATCTGGCGGCCCACGGTCATCGAGGGGTTCAGCGTGTCAAAGGGATTCTGAAACACCATCTGGACGGATGACACCGTGTCGATGTTGCGCTTCTGGATCGGGGTGGACTGGACGTTTTCGTCAAACAGCATGATCGATCCGGAGGTGGCGGTTTCCAAGCCCATCAGCACCTTGGCGAAGGTGGATTTGCCGCAGCCGGATTCGCCCACGATGGCAAGGGTTTCGCCTTCGCGCGCTTCGAATGACAGGGTTTCGTTGGCTTTTACGACCTTGGACGCGCCGCCGCCGAAGGCCCCGGTGGAGATGGAGTAGTATTTCTTCAGATCCTCCATCTTCAGGACGACTTTGCCGATGGGGGATTTGGGTTTGACGGCGCGGGCGGCGGGGGGGGCGGTCCAGTCCACCTCGGTCCAGCGCAGGCAGCGGGTGGCGTGGCGGTCAGACTCGGGGACCGGGGACATCGGCACTTCGCCGGCGTTGCAGCGGCCTTCGGCATAGTAATCGCAGCGCGGGCCAAAGTTGCACCCTGTGGGGCGTTCGTGCGGCAAGGGGAAGTTGCCGGGGATGGCGATCAGGGGGCGGGCGTTCTTGTCGGCGCCGGGCAACGGGATGGAGCGGAACAGCGCCTGCGTGTAGGGGTGGCGCATCTCGTTGAACACTTCAACCACCGAGCCGGTTTCAACCGCCTCGCCGGAATACATTACGCAAAGCCGGTCGCAGACATCCATGATCAGGCCAAGGTTGTGGCTGATGAACAGCATGGAGGTGCCGTATTTGGTGCCCAGATCCTTGACCAGATCGACGATACCCGCCTCGACCGTGACATCCAGCGCGGTGGTGGGTTCATCAAGGATCAGCAAAGCGGGCTTGGACATCAGCGCCATCGCGATGACGATGCGCTGCTGCTGGCCGCCCGAAAGCTGATGCGGATAGGCGTTCAGGATGCGGTCGGGATCGGGCAGGCGGACATCGGTCACGATTTGACGTGCGAGGTTCAGGGCGGCCTCGCGGTCCATGCCCTGATGGATCATCGGCACCTCGGCCAGCTGCGCGCCGATCTTCATCGCGGGGTTCAACGACGCCATCGGTTCCTGATAGATCATCGCGATCTGCGAACCGCGGATCTGGCGCAATTCCTCCTCGCCCATGTTGGTCAGGTCGCGGCCCTTGAATTTGATCGTGCCGCCGACGATTTTGCCGTTCTTGCCCAGATCGCGCATGACCGCCAGCGCGACGGTGGATTTGCCGCAGCCGCTTTCGCCCACCAGACCCATCGATTCGCCCGCCATGACCTTGCAGGAGAAATCCATCACGGCCGGAATTTCGCGCAGGCGCGTGAAGAAGGAGATCGACAGGTTGTCGATTTCCAGGATCGGTTTGGAGGGGTCCCAGGAGGTGGCGTCAGTCATGGTGGCCTCGCTTTGGTGGGGCGGTTGGGAGCCGGGGGCGCTGCCCCCGAAGTTGAATTCTCGGGAGAATTCAACTCTCCCCCGGGAATATTTGGATCAAGATGAAGGGCAAGCGGGTCGGTAGGGCGGGCGTCCGTGGTTCAGTTTTTGAGGGGTCAGTCTTTCAGGCTTTCTTCGCGCAGACCGTCGGCCAGAAGGTTGAGGCCGAGGACCAGGCTCATCAAGGCAAGGGCGGGCACGAGGGCGGGGTGCGGGACGATGGACAGAAGTTTGCGGCCATCGTCGATGGTCGATCCCCAGTCGGGCGATTCCGGGCTGACGCCGAGGCCGAAGAAGCCAAGCGTTCCCAGCAGGATCGTGGTGTAGCCGATGCGCAGGCAGAAATCGACGATCAGCGGGCCACGGGCGTTTGGCAGGATTTCCCACAGCATGATGTACCAGGGGCCTTCGCCACGAGTCTGGCCCGCCGCCACGTAGTCGCGGGTTTTGATGTCCATCACCATGCCGCGCACGATGCGGAACACGCCGGGCGAGTTCACGAAAACCACCGAGACAAAGACGTTCAACAGGTTCGGATCCATCGAGAACAGGCCGGTCGGATCCATGTTGAAGGCCAGACCGGAATAGGCCCAAAGGCCCAGCACCAGCGTGATGCCGACATAAAGATTGCGGCGCGGCGGGTTGGTAAAGAAGCGCGAGTTGAACAGGATTACGAAGAACACGATCGGAAAGATGAACAACACGGCGGCAAAATAGATCGGGATGCCGGTCTGCACGATTTCCGGGGTGACCAGCAGGTAGAACAGCAAGATCACCGGGAAGGCGAGGACGAGGTTCGCAAGGAAGGACAGGACGGTGTCAAGCATGCCGCCGAAATAACCGGCGGGCAGGCCAAGGGTGACGCCGACCATGAAAGCAAAGACGGTGGCCGCGGGCGCGATTTTCAGCACATCGCGCGCGCCCATCACCATGCGCGAGAATACATCGCGGGCAACGTGATCGGCGCCAAAGAGAAAGTGGGTAAACGCGCCGTCTTCGGGCGCTTTGAGCGCGGCGCCGACGATGGCGTTCTTTGAACCGGAAAACTGCGCCAGCGGGTCCATGGTGATGATGTAGCCCGCA
>JANNBI010000059.1:0-9376 GCA_031385345.1 Paracoccaceae bacterium
ACCGCGTCTGCCAGAAAATGTCCAGCACGCGCGACATCTTCGCGGCCGACAATGATCTCGGGGCGGAAGCGGTGCAAAAAGCCGATGGCTTCCTTGGAGGCAAGGTCAAAATCGCGGCCGATCTTCAGCCCGCAGCTTTCCGCGCCGCTGACCGCGGCCATGGCCCCGGTGGTAGAGCCGGAAATCAGCGCATCGGGCCGGGGGTTCTGCCCCATGCGCAGCGCGACCGCCGCCTCGATCTCTGAGGCGGGACTGTCCGAGGTAAAGCTGTCCGCCAACTCAAAACTCAATCCTTGCGCCGCCGCCGCCTGCGAGGCCCCCATCACCATATGCCGCGAATACATGTGTCCGCGCGGCGGGGCGATCATATAGATCCGCTTGCGCCCACGTTCCGCAAGGGCTTCAACGGCAAGGCGGGCATAGGTTTCGTTGTCATAGTCAAAATAGGCGTGGTCCACCTCCATGTCGCTGCGGCCATGGGTGGCAAAGGGAAAACCCCGGTCGATCATATAGCGGATGCGGCTGTCATCGGGTTTTGTCTGATTAAGGATGATGCCGTCAGCGGATTCGGTTTCAACAATATAGCGCACCGGGTCCAAAGGATCCTGATCGGGAAAGAACGGCATGACGACCATATGATAGGCCGTGCCGCGCAGGGATTCCGCGATCGAATAGATCAATTTGGAGGTGTGGTTCATCACATCCGCCTCGGTTGACAGCACAAGGGCGATCACATTGGTCTTTCCGGTGCGCAAACGCACAGCCGCGCGGTTCTGCCGATAGCCCAGACGTTCCGCCGCTTCGCGCACGCGGCGCTTGGTTTCTTCCCCGATATCGGGGGCGTCTTTCAACGCCCGGCTGACTGTCGCCACGGCAAAGCCTGTCGCCTCGGCAATCGTTTTTAGGGTGGGGCGCACTGATTCGGCTGGATGGGGCGGGCGTTCGATCATGTCAGGTACTCTGGGCCGCGTCGGACCCGTTCAAAAAAGAATCGCAGTGGAGTGATTCGCTGGCATTCCCACGGCATCTTGTCGCTTCTTAAGGACGACGCTGCAAAGCGGCATCTAACGATTTCAATGTCTTTCCGCGCTGCGGCGTGGGATTTTGGGCGGGTCATCCAGGCAAGACCAAGTTCCCATCAAGCCCAGAAAAAATGCAGCCTACAAGCGAAAAGATTGCTTGATCGGCAAAACTATAACGTTATAGGTTCCTACTATAACGATTTAGAAACTGGGAGGAGACCCTATGAAGACCTGGAAGATCGCAGCACTTATGCTGTCGGTTGCGGCACCGACCGCGTCGATGGCGACCGAATTGGAAGTAACCCACTGGTGGACCTCGGGCGGCGAAGCTGCTGCTGTGGCAGAGTTGGCCAAGGCGTTTGACGCCTCGGGCGACAAGTGGATCGACGGCGCCATCGCCGGTTCGGGCGGCACCGCTCGTCCGATCATGATCAGCCGGATCACGGGCGGCGACCCGATGGGTGCCACCCAGTTCAACCATGGCCAGCAAGCGCTGGAACTGGTTCAGGCTGGTCTGATGCTGGACATCACCGATGTCGCCATCGCCAACAACTGGAAAGAAGTCGTTTTCCCGCCGTCGTTGCTCGATGCCTGCACCGTGGACGGTAAGATCTACTGTGCGCCAGTGAACATTCACTCGCCCGAGTGGCTGTGGCTGTCCAACAAGGTGTATAACGATCTGGGCATTCCCGTTCCGACCAACTGGGACGAGTTTGTGGCCTCGGCCCCTGCCGTGGAAGCTGCTGGCAAGATCCCGCTGGCACTGGGCAACCAGTCCTGGCAGTCCAACCTGGCCTTTGGTGCTTTGACCATCGCCATCGGCGGTCTGGACCTGTGGAAAGAAGTCAACGTCAACAAGAACATGGAAGCGGCCGGCGGCCCGGACATGTTGAAAGTGTTCGTCGCTGCGTCGGACGCTCGTAAACTGGCGGCAAAATCGACGGTTCAGGACTGGAACCAGGCGACCAGCTTGGTCATCACCGATCAGGCCGCTGGCCAGATCATGGGTGACTGGGCGCAGGGTGAATTCCAAGTTGCGGGCGAAGTGGCCGGCGTGGATTACACCTGCCTTCCGGGTCTGGGCGTGAACAAGTACATCTCCACCGGTGGTGACGCGTTCTACTTCCCGAAGATCGACAACGCTGAAACCGAAGCCGCGCAAAAGCGTCTTGCTGCTCTGCTCGTCTCGCCCGAAGTGCAGGTTGCTTTCAACCTGAAGAAAGGCTCGCTGCCGATCCGTGGTGACGTGGATCTGGCTGCTGCCAACGACTGCATGAAGCAAGGTCTTGAAATCCTTGCCTCGGGCAACATCGTTCCGGGTGGTGACATGGTTTGGTCGCCCGACGTGCAGACCCAGTTGGGTGACCTGCAAGTCGAATTCTGGAAGTCGCAGGACATGACCCCGGAAGCGGCGCAAGCCAAATACGTGGAAATCCTGTCCGCCGGTCTTTGATCTGATCGACTAAGACGAAGAGCCGCCCCGCAACGGGGGCGGCTCTTTCATCACAAAAGGGGGATCGTGGACGATGGCCACCACTTTGCGGGCAAACCGGTTTTTCCGGAATCTAAACGCCAAATTTGCGGCCTTGCCGATGGTTCTGACGACCTTGGTTGTCTTTGTTGGTGGCACGATCTGGACGGTCGTTTATTCCTTTACCAATTCCAAGCTGCTGCCCCGGTTCGAATTTGTCGGTCTGGCGCAGTATGAACGTCTTTGGTCCAACAGCCGCTGGCTGACCTCGATTGAAAACCTGGCGGTTTACGGGGTTTTCGCGCTGATTTTCACGCTGTCGATGGGGTTTTTGCTGGCCGTCCTGATGGATCAGAAGATCCGTTTCGAAGACACTTTCCGCACCATCATGCTTTACCCTTTTGCTTTGTCCTTCATCGTGACCGGCCTGGTCTGGCAATGGATCCTGAACCCGGAATTCGGGTTGCAGTCGATCGTGCGCAACTGGGGCTGGGAGGGCTTTGTCTTTGACCCCCTGTATAACCCCGATATCGTGATGTACGGCCTGCTGATTGCCGGATTGTGGCAGGGCACCGGGTTCATCATGTGCATCATGCTGGCGGGTCTGCGCGGCATTGATGAAGATATCTGGAAAGCCACCCGAGTGGACGGCATTCCGACCTGGAAAACCTATATCGTGGTGATCATCCCGATGATGCGTCCGGTGTTTATCACCACGCTGGTTCTGATCACGGCGGGGATTATCAAGCTGTATGATCTGGTCGTGGCCCAAACCTCGGGAGGGCCGGGCTTGGCCAGTCAGGTTCCGGCGATGTATGTCTATGACTATCTGTTTACCGCACAAAATCTGGGGCAGGGGCTTGCCGCCTCGACCATGATGCTGGTCTCGGTGCTGGTGGTGCTGATCCCTTGGGCTTATCTTGAATTTGGAGGCAAAAAGCATGGCTGACGTCAGCGCCGCAATGTCCGGCCCGCGCGGCACCAAGCCTCGTCGTGCGCTTTCGGGCCGCAACATCATGATTTACGGCATTTTGTTTGTCATGTGCATCTATTACATCCTGCCGCTGTGGGTCATGGTCATGACCTCGCTGAAAGGGATGCCGGAAATCCGGCTGGGTAATATCTTTTCGCCGCCGGTCGAGATCACCTTTCAGCCCTGGGTCAAGGCCTGGTCCGAGGCTTGCACCGGCCTGAACTGTGACGGGTTGAGCCGGGGTTTCTGGAATTCGGTCCGCATTCTGATCCCGTCGGTGATCCTGTCGATCGCCGTGGCTTCGGTGAACGGTTATGCGCTGGTCAACTGGCGCTTCAAAGGCTCTGACACCTTCTTTACCATCCTGATTTTCGGATCCTTCATTCCCTATCAGGTGATGCTGTACCCGATCGTGATCCTGCTGCGCGAGATGGGGCTTTATGGCACGCTTTGGGGTCTGGTTCTGGTGCATACGATCTTCGGCATGCCGATCCTGACGCTGCTGTTCCGCAACTATTTCTCGTCGATCCCGGAAGAGCTTTTCAAGGCTGCACGGGTCGATGGCGCAGGGTTCTGGGGCATCTACTTCCGCATCATGATGCCCATGTCGCTGCCGATCTTCGTGGTCGCGATCATCCTGCAAGTCACCGGGATCTGGAACGACTTCCTGTTCGGCGTGGTCTATACCAAGCCCGACCTTTACCCGATGACGGTGCAACTGAACAACATCGTCAACTCGGTTCAAGGGGTCAAGGAATACAACGTCAACATGGCCGCAACCATGCTGACAGGCATCGTCCCGCTTGTGATTTACTTCATCTCCGGCAAACTCTTTGTTCGCGGCATCGCCGCCGGCGCCGTGAAAGGCTGATCCATGAAAAACTCTATCGAAGTCAAAGACCTTACCCTGAATTTTGGCGCTGTTTCGGTTCTGAAAAACATGAACCTGACCGTGGCAGAGGGCGAATTCATCGTGCTTCTGGGGCCGTCGGGCTGCGGGAAATCGACCCTGTTGAATTGTTTGGCCGGGCTTTTGGACATCACCGATGGCCAGATCTGGATCAAGGGCAAGAACGTCACCTGGGCAGAGCCTTCGGATCGTGGCATCGGCATGGTGTTTCAATCCTATGCGCTGTACCCGCAGATGACAGTGCGCGGGAACATGTCCTTTGGCCTGAAAAACGCAAAGGTGCCCAAGGACGAGATCGAAAAGCGCGTGGCCCGTGCCGCCGGGATCTTGCAGATCGAACCCTTGCTGGACCGCAAACCGGCCGCCCTGTCCGGCGGCCAGCGCCAGCGCGTCGCCATTGGCCGTGCCCTTGTGCGCGATGTCGATGTGTTCCTGTTCGACGAGCCTTTGTCGAACCTTGATGCCAAGCTGCGCAGCGAATTGCGGGTCGAAATCAAGCGGCTGCACAACCGTCTGAAAAACACGATGGTCTATGTGACCCATGACCAGATCGAAGCCCTGACCTTGGCCGACCGGATTGCCGTCATGCGCGGCGGTATCATTCAGCAACTGGCCGCGCCGCAGGAAATTTATAACCGTCCGTCTAACCTGTTCGTGGCCGGGTTCATCGGGTCGCCCTCGATGAATTTCTTCCACGGCAAGACCACCGAAGGCGGCAACGCGTTTGATGCGGATGGCAATAAACTCAGCCTTGCCGGTTATGACGGTGGGGCGGTGGGCGCGCGCGAAAAGGCCATTTTGGGTCTGCGGCCAGAGCATCTGGAGATTGTCGATGCCGCCGATCCGGGCAAGACCCTGCCTGCGACGGTTGAAATCGACGAGCCGATGGGGGCCGACAGTCTGGTTTGGTTGCGGGTGGGCGATGTGCCAGTGTCGGTGCGGGTGCCGGTGGAAAACCGCCCCGAGCATGGCAAAGCGGTGCATCTGAGGGTCGATATTTCAAAGGCGTCGGTGTTTGACGCGGGCAGCGAACAGCGGATCTGATCATGTTGGACTTGACCGGACCTTGGGCGCTTTCGGATGAAAGCGGTGCGTATGCTGTTGTTTTGACCCTGCCGGGCGACGGGATTTCGGCGCTGGCCACGGCCGGCGCGATCCCCGATCCCTATTGGGGGCGCAACGAATATGATCTGCGCTGGATCTGCGCGCGCGATTGGGTGGCCAAGCGCAGCTTTGCCGTGACTCGGACAGATCTGGTGCTGGTCCTCTCGATGCTGGACACGGTGGCCGAGATTGCGGTGAACGGGGTGCAGGTCCATGCCTCGGATTCTATGTTCCGCAGCTACCGCATTGATCTGTCGGGCGTTTTGCGGTTGGGCGACAATGATATCACGATCACCTTTCGGTCCGTGTCGAAAGAGGCGGATGCCCGGCAGGCGCGTCAGCCCTATTTCGTGCCGTTCAGTGCCAACAACACACCGATCGGCAATGGCAACATGCTGCGCAAGCCCAGTTGCGATTTCGGCTGGGACTGGAACATCGCCTTGGCGAGTTTCGGGGTTTACGGCGATCTGTATCTGGAGCCGCTGATCGCAGCGCGCATCGCGTCGGTCGTGGTGGCGCAGACGCATGGGGCGGGGTCGGTGACGGTCTGTGTGACCGCACAGATTGACGGGCAGGCCGAAGGGCAGGCCGTGGCGATGACCTTGTGTGGCGTGACCGCGCAAACCGTCGTCAAAGGCGGCGCGGCGCGGGCTGATCTGGTGATCGTGGCGCCGGAACTGTGGTGGCCGGCGGGGCAGGGTGCGCAGGTGCTGCATGACCTGACCGTCACTATGGCCGATCAGACCGCGCATCGACGGATCGGGCTGCGCGACGCGGCGCTGATTGCCGAAAAGGATGCCATTGGGCGGGGCTTCAAATTCCGCATCAATGGCCGCGATATCTTTGCCAAAGGGGCGAACTGGATTCCGGCGGATGCCCTGTCGGGCCGGATCACCGAAGCCGACACGCGCGATCTGCTGCAATCGGCGGTCGATGCCAACATGAACATGCTGCGCGTCTGGGGCGGCGGGCGGTACGAGCCGACATGGTTCTATGACCTGTGCGACGAATTGGGCCTGATGGTCTGGCAGGATTTCATGTTCTCTTGCCACATCTACCCCTCGGATGAGGCGTTTCTGGCCGATGTCGCGATTGAAGTGCGCGAACAGGCGTTGCGGCTGCATCACCATGCCTGCATGGCCGTCTGGTGCGGCGACAATGAACTGATCGGCGCGTTGACATGGTTCCCCGAAACCCGGGCCAATCGTGATCTGTATCTGGTCGGCTATGACCGGCTGAACCGCACGATCGAGGTCGCGTTGAAGGCGGCGGTGCCGGGAGCTGTGTGGTGGCCATCCTCGCCCTCGCCCGGTCCGATGGATTTTGGCGACGCCTGGCATGACGACAGCAAGGGCGACATGCATTTCTGGAGCGTCTGGCACGAGGGCCGCGATTTCGACCACTACCGCGATGTAAGCCCCCGGTTTTGTTCGGAATTCGGCTTTCAATCCTATCCATCGCTGGATGTGATTCGCAAATTTGCCGATCCTGCCGATTTCAACATCGCCGCCCCGGTGATGGAAAGCCACCAGAAGAACGCCGGCGGCAATGCGCGGATTGCCGAAACCATGTTCCGCTATTTCCGCTTTCCGGTGGATTTTGAAAATTTCGTCTATCTGTCTCAGGTCCAGCAGGGTCTGGCGATCAAGACCGCCGTCACCCATTGGCGCAGTCTGAAACCCATCTGCATGGGCACGCTGATCTGGCAGTTAAACGACACTTGGCCGGTGTGTTCGTGGTCCTCACTTGACCATGGCGGCGGCTGGAAATTGCTGCACCACATGTCCAAGGCCTTCTATGCGCCGGTCTTTGTCTCGGCGGTGCCAGTCAAGGGGGCGATTGAATTGCGTGCGGTCAACGACGGGGCCGAGGCGTTGGATCTGACCGTATCAGCGGTGGCGGTGGCGATGGATGGCACGACCCGGCCTTTGGCAAAAGCGACGGTGACTGTTGGTCCGGATGCGGCGGTTCTGGCACTGTCCTTGCCCAGCTATCAGATCGCCCCGACCGAGATGCTGGCCTATGTCTGGGCGCAGGGCGAGGTGCGGATTGGCGGCGAAGTCTTTGCGCCCAAACCGTTCAAGGCCTATGATCTGTTGCCACCGGATCTGTCGCTTGAGGTTAGGGCGAATACGACCGACTATTCCTTGACCATCAGCGCGCAGACCTTGGCGCTGTTTGTCGCGGTCGAGGCGGATCAGCCGGGACGCTTTTCGCACAATGCCATGACGGTGTTTCCCGGCCATGCCGCAACCGTCACCTTCACGCCCGCAAGTCCGGGCCAAGTGCCGCAGTTCACCCTGCGTGATCTTCATTCGGCCACCTATGGCCGCCCCGCCCCATAACTTTACGAAGGACAAAACCGATGTTCGCTTATCAACTTTATTCCTCGCGCAATTTCCCGCCGCTGGACGCCACTTGCAAGATGCTGGCTGCGGCCGGGATCATGGACACCGAAGGCTACGGCGGGCTTTATGTCGATGCAGGCTCTCTTGCCACCACGGCCGCCGCGATCAAGGGCGCGGGGATTGCGATGAAAACCGGCCATTTCGCGCTGGCCCAGATTGAGGAGACGCCGGATTGGGCGCTGGAAGTGGCTAAGACCTTGGGGATGGAGCGGCTGTACATCCCCTTTGTCATGCCCAATGACCGCCCCAGCGATGCCGCCGGCTGGCGGGCTTTTGGCGCGCGGCTGGAAAAGGCTTTTGCGCCCATTCGCGCGGCGGGCTACGGCGCGGGTTGGCACAATCACGACTTCGAATTCAAGGCGCTGGCCGACGGGTCGATCCCGCAGGCGGCCATTCTGGCGGGCGGCCCCACCTTGGAGGTCGAGTTGGACGTGGCTTGGGTGGTGCGCGGCGGGGCGGATCCCATCGCTTGGATCAACCAATATGCCGGCCGCATCACCGCCGCCCATGTCAAGGATATCGCCCCTGCCGGTCAGAACGCGGACGAGGATGGCTGGGCCGACCTGGGCAAGGGCACCGTCGATTGGAAGGCCATCATGACCGCCCTGCGCGCCGTTGGGTGCAAGCATTTTGTGCTAGAGCATGACAATCCCTCAGACGACAAGCGGTTCGCCACCCGGTCCATCGCAGCGGCTAAGGCCCTGTAAATTCTAAAAAACTTATGAGGATATCATGAAAAAACTGGGCATCGGCATCATCGGATGCGGCAATATCTCGACCTCGTATATGCGGCTGGCGCCCTTGTTCAAGGGCCTCGAAGTGCGCGCGGTGGCGGATGTGAACATGGCAGCGGCGACGGCGCGCGCGGCCGAATTCAACACAAAGGCGCAGTCGGTCGATGACCTGTTGGCCAATCCTGACATCGACATGATCATCAACCTGACGATCCCCGATGCGCATTATCCGATTACCAAGCAGATCCTTGAAGCCGGCAAGCACGCCTATTCCGAAAAGCCGCTGGTCTTGACGCTGGAACAGGGCGAAACCCTGCGCGCGCTGGCCAAATCCAAGGGCCTGTCGGTGGGTTGCGCGCCCGATACTTTCCTTGGCGGGGCGCATCAGCAGGCGCGCGCGCTGATCGACGAGGGCGAGTTGGGCCGTATCACCACCGGCAATGCCGCGATTCAGGGCCATGGACCGGAAATCTGGCACCCCTCGCCCGAATTTTTCTATCAGCCCGGCGCGGGTCCGATCATGGATATGGGACCGTATTATTTTGCCAATCTGATCAACCTGTTGGGTCCGGTGGCCCGTGTTGGCGCGCTGACCTCATCCGCGGATCCGACCCGGATCATTGGCTCGGGTGAGCGTCAGGGTCAGCAAATCCCGGTCAACACCCCGTCCAACATTCAGGCGATCCTTGAATTTCATTCCGGCGCGACGATCAGCTTTTCGGCCAGCTGGGACGTGTGGAGCCACAAGCGCAAC
>JANNBI010000061.1:0-3842 GCA_031385345.1 Paracoccaceae bacterium
TCTGATCGAAACCTGCAAAATCAACAGCATCAATCCATATGCTTATTTGCGCACCACCCTCGAAGCCATAACCAACGGCCACCCCAAGGCGCAGATCGATGACCTCATGCCATGGGCCTTCCCCAGAACGTCAAGCCGCTATGCGGACGGCCAAGACGAACCGCTTACGTTTTACCTCTCTACCATCCTCGACGATTACTCGCGCTACGTCGTCGGCTGGAAGCTCTGCGGCAATATGCGGGCCGAGGACGTCACCGAAATGCTCGACATCGCTCTGGCCGCCTCCGGCTGCGACAGCGCCAAGGTTCTGCACAAACCTCGCCTGCTCAGTGACAATAGTTCGTCCTACATCGCCGGCGATCTGGCCGAATAACTCGAAGACTAAGGTATGAAACACGTTCGCGGCGCGCCGATGCATCCTCAGACCCAGGGCAAGATCGAAAGATGGCACCAAACCAATGAAGAACCGCATCTTGCTGGAAAAATTACTTCCTTGAGGGCGAGCTTGACGCTGCCATCGCCGCCTTCATCGATCACCACCGCTATCACGAAAGCATCGGCAACCGACCCCGGCTGACCTCTACTTCGGCCCTGGTGAAACCATCTTGGCCGAAAGGAGGCGCATCAAGCTGAAAACCATTCAAAACCGCCGCTTGAACCATCAGCGTCAAGCAGCAAAACCTGAAACCGATGAGCCCGAACTTTCCGCTCCAAAACCACGCCGCCTGTTCCAAATCATTCGACGACGGACACGTCAAACGGTTCGGCAGCGTCGAGGCGTTGACCGGCGTTTCCCTGACGGTCCGCAAAGGCGAGGTGCTGGGACTGTTGGGTGACAATGGTGCGGGGAAATCAACCCTGGTCAAAACACTGGCCGGGGTCCATGCGCCGACGACCGGTGAAGTTTGGGTCAAAGGCAAGCTTTGTAATCCCTGGAACCCACTGGCCGCCAGGTCTGCCGGGATTGAAACCGTGTTTCAGGACCGCGCTTTGGCGCCGCAGCATTCCATCGTTACCAATATTTTCATGGGCCGCGAGATCACCAACGTTTTTGGGCTGATCGACACCAAACGGCAGGTCGAAGAAGCCAACCGCCTGATGCGCGAGATCGGCTTTACCTCAAAGGTGTTCAACCCGGATTCCGTGGTCGGCAATCTGTCGGGTGGCGAAAGACAAGGCGTCGCGATCGCCCGCGCGCTGTACAACAATGCCGACGTGATCGTGTTGGACGAACCAACCACGGCCCTGTCGCTGACCGAAACACAAAAGGTGTTCCGCTTTGTCGAGGCGGTCAGAAACTCGGGGCGGACGGTGATTTTCATCGGGCACAACATCTATCATGTCTATGATATCGCTGACCGTTTCTTTGTAATCGACCGTGGGCGAGAGGCGTTTGAGGGCGAAAAATCGGCTTTTACCGGCGCCGACCACTTGATCAGCATGATGCATCAGCTTGCCGAAACCGGACGCGCCGATGTGAACAGCCTTAGGAGGCCGCAGTGACCGACATCACCCCCGACACCCCAAAGGCCGACATCATCGACAACCGCCGCGAACAAAGCGCCCTGCGTCGATTTTACGGCGTCAACGGCAGGGCGGTGAACTCTTTCCTGGCCTTCATGGCGGTCTGGCTGTTCTTTGCCTCGCAAAACTGGGGTCTGTTCTTGAACCCCGGGTTTTACGGGGCCTATTTGTTTTCCATTCCGCCCAGCATTATCATCGTCACAGCGATGGTCTTTGTGGTCACAGCGGGCGAGATTGATCTGGCCTTCCCCGCCGTCATCGGGGCAGGGGGCGGCGTGTTCATGACGCTCCTGATCTGGGGGCTGCCGGTGATTCCGGCGGCACTGGTGACGCTGGTGATTGGCGCTATGCTGGGGGTCGTTATCGGCACGATTGTGGTTTACGGCAAGATTTCCTCGCTGGTGGCGACACTGGGGCTGTCTTTCTTCATCGTCGGCATCGTGAACTTTCTGGCTCAGGGCAAGAATCTGGAACTGCGCACAGCGGTTGGTACTTGGGGCAATGAATTCTTTGTCGGCAAGTGGCTGATCGGCGGAATGCAGGTGCCCAACCACTTCTTCATCTCGCTGGTCTGGGTGGGGGTGATGTATGTCCTGTTCCGCTATCACCGGTTTGGGGTGCGGGTGCAGATGGTGGGCGACAACCCCAATTCCGCGCGGCAGATGGGCATCAACGTCGAACCCATCCGGGTCGGTGTGTTCGTTTTATCGGCGGTTGCGGCGTCGTTGGCGGGCGTGATTTTGGTGCAGACAGCGAACATGGTCTGGTTCCCGCTGTCGGGCAAAGCTTATCTCTTGCCCGTGCTGGCGGCGCTTTTTGTCGGCGGCACCCCGGTCTGGGGCGGAGTGGGCACGATCATCGGCGCGGTTTTCGGCGCACTGAGGATCGGAATGATCCCTTCAGGCGCCGTGGGCGCTGGCTTTGCCGGATTCTGGACCAAATTCATCTTTGGCATCGTAATTATCGCAACCATAGTCGTTCACCGCTTCTCCGGTATCCGGTTGAGTTGATACGGACTTCGCGGGGTCTGTCCCGGATTGGCCCGCGGCGTCTTCTCTGGCTCAGATTTCATCTTTATTGGGGCCGGCGCTTGGGTAGGCGTGGGAAAAGCTCGGACGGTTGCGAGCGTTGCCAAATGGTGTTTCACCGATGTTCGCAATCCGCGATGTTGCTTTCGGTAAGCCTCGCCCTTTTCATAGCGCATCCGATTTCGCGGTTGGCGAGCGAAGCGATCGCTCAGATTCGGCGCGACCTGGTGACCGGCGCAAGCCTGTCCAAGCACATCATAGGGTTTGAAATCTCTACACCAGAGAATATTTGAACTTTGGCAGGCCAACCCATCGCTCCGGACATTTCACTGGATCCTGCCGGTGAAGAAGTCGTCGCTTAATCTGATCTAATACAGGTCGATCCTTCGTTTCGACCAACATTTCTGCGGCGCAAGGCCGGGCGGGGATGTAGCCGGCCATGTTCCCCGAGCCTCCCACAATTCAGATATATACAGCCATTCGACTTGCTCTTAGGCTTTGGCTTGGTTCAAAGGATCGACGCAGCCTATGCAAAGCCCCCCAAACGGCAATGACGCTCCGGACGGTGACAGCAGGCCGCTGATCGCGGAGTTCCGCGACGCATCCAAACGCTATGGCGAGGTGCTTGCCGCCGATGCCCTGAGTTTCGGCATCGGACGAGGAGAGTTTTTGTCCTTTCTAGGGCCTTCCGGCTGCGGCAAGACCACGGCTTTGCGTATGTTGGCTGGGTTCGAAACCCCGACCAGCGGCGAGGTTTTTCTGGACGGCGTCCGCGTCACCGACGTTCCCGCCTATCTCAGGCCGGTAAACATGGTGTTTCAGCATTATGCGCTGTTTCCGCATCTAAGCGTGGCGGACAATATCGGCTTTGGTTTGCGGCAACGACGGCCCCGGCCCGAAAAATCTGAGGTCGCACGAAAGGTTGACCGAGCGCTGGATATGGTGCGCCTGCCCGGCTTTGGTCCGCGCCGGATCTGGGAAATGTCGGGCGGCCAGCAACAAAGGGTGGCCCTTGCCCGCGCCATCGTGAACGAACCGAAAGTGTTGCTGCTGGATGAGCCGCTGGCAGCGCTTGACCGCAAGTTGCGGCGCGAAATGCAGATCGAATTGCAGACCCTGCAGCGCCAACTTGGCATCACTTTCGTCCTTGTCACCCATGATCAGGAAGAAGCTTTGTCGATGTCGGACCGCATCTGCATCATGCAAGGTGGCAAGATCGTGCAGTCAGGATCGCCTACGGCGCTGTATGACGAGCCCATAAACCGCTATGTCGCTGATTTCGTGGGGAAG
>JANNBI010000092.1:0-14392 GCA_031385345.1 Paracoccaceae bacterium
CGCCTGATTGGCCATGATGCTGGTGGCCACATCCATCAGTGCCAGATCCAGATGCTGGCCCGCCCCGGTTCGTCCGCGCTGCACCAGCGCCGCCAGAATTGCCGTCGCGGCGTAAACTCCGGTGAAAATATCCGTCACCGCCACGCCAACCTTTTGCGGCTGACCCTCTGGCTCTCCGGTGACGCTCATCAGCCCGGCCATGCCTTGAATGATGAAATCATAGCCCGCGCGGTGCGCATAGGGGCCGTCCTGCCCGAAGCCGGTGATCGAACAATAGATGATCTTCGGGTTCACCGCCGACAGGCCAGCATAATCCAACCCGTATTTCGCCAGACCGCCGACCTTGAAATTCTCGATCACCACATCGGCATCGGCCACCAGACGGCGCACCACCTCTTGCCCTTCGGCCGTGCGGAAATCGCAGGTGATGCCTTTTTTGCCCCGGTTACAGGCGTGGAAATAGGCGGCGGTCTTTTCCCCGTCGCGGTCAATCCACGGCGGTCCCCAACGGCGGGTGTCGTCGCCTTCCGGGGCTTCGACCTTGATAACCTCGGCGCCCAGATCGGCCAGGGTCTGCCCGGCCCATGGCCCCGCCAGAATCCGGGCCAGTTCGATCACCCGGATTCCGTCCAAGGGCGCGGCCATTTACTTGGCCAGTTCCGCGTCCAACAGGGCTTTCAGCTCTTCGTAGGACATGTTGGAATGTTTGACGCCGTTGATAAAGAAGGTCGGGGTGCCCTCAACCGCGTCCTTGGTCATATTCGCCTCAAAATGGGCGACCAAAGCCTCGGCGGTGGCCTGATCTTTCAGACAGACATCCATCGCGGCATCTTCCAGCCCGACAGAGCGGCCGATGCTTTTCAGATTTGCCACCACCTGCGTCGGATCATCGGACGCGGCCCATTCCTTCTGCTTTTCAAACAAGATGTCGGTGATCCCGAAATACCGCATCTCGCCGCCGCAGCGCGCCAGCATCGCGGCCCACAGACCATAACGGTCGAAATAGACCTCGCGGTATTCGAATTTGATCAGGCCGGTGTCGATGTATTCCGGCTTGATCTTCGAATAGACCTCGGCATGGAAATTCGCGCAATGCGGGCAGGTAAAGCTGGCATATTCCACCAGCGTCACGGTCGAGTCTGCGTTGCCAGAGAACATATCGGTAATCACCGGAGCCTCTTGCGCCGCCACAGGGCCGGCAAGGCTGACCGCGATCGTCAGGGCGCTGACAAGGCCCGCAAGTTTCATCATCATGGTTTTTTGCTTTCTGCACGTTTGGCGGTCTGTTGCGACCGAGATAAGACATTTTGCGCCAGACGCTCAAGGGCGTCACGCAGATTTGTATCCCCGATGGGGGCAACCTGGGCTGCGGCTTGCGCCTGAACCTCGGGGGCGATGACCTTGGCCGCCTTTGGGGCCGCCAGAAATTCGGCCTGACCCTCGGCAAACCCGCTGGAGGCGGTCTGGGTCAGTGTGATGCGCGAAATCGCGTTGTAGCCATAGGTCGCGTTGACCCGTTCTTTCAGCCGGGGCAGTGCCATCTGCACCATGGGCGCATGGGCCGCCTGCACCAGAAGGATCAGCGTCGCGCCCATCCCCTCACGGCCATAGGACATTTTGACGGGTCGGGTGATGGCGGCCAGATCGTCGCCCGCCACCTCGGTCCAATGGGTCAACAGGCGGGTCAGGGCAAAGCCACGAGCCTCTCCGGCGGTGCGGATCTGGGTGCGCAACAGCCCTGCGGCCGGTTCAAACCCCCGGTCGCGGCGTGAATAGGGCGTGTTTTGCGTTGTGCGGGCCATGATGGTCCTTTGTATGCGGATTCACCTTCGCACGGGTGCCCCGCCCCTGCCAGTGGGTCGGTGGCAATCGGCCATAAAGATTGCGTGACAGATTGTGCGAACCCAGCGACGCCGCGTCTGATCGGATGGTATCGGACCGTTGCCCCGGCGCGCGTTCATCAGCCCGCTGGACCTTTCCCATTCAGCCCCTACAGTCCCCCAGACCCATCCTAAAGGACTGATCTTGCCTGATCCCGCGCTTTCAACGCTGCTGCTGCATTGGTACGACAGCCATGCCCGCACCCTGCCGTGGCGGGTGCCGCCGGGGTCGAACCTGCCACCCGATCCCTACCGCATCTGGTTGTCCGAGGTGATGTTGCAACAAACCACCGTTGCGGCGGTCAAGGCCTATTTCCACCGCTTCACCACGCTTTGGCCCGATGTTCAGGCCCTTGCCGCCGCCCCGGATGCGCAGGTGATGGCCGAATGGGCCGGGCTTGGCTACTATGCCCGCGCCCGAAACCTGCTGAAATGCGCGCGCCAAGTGGCGGATCTGGGGGCTTTTCCGGCAAGTGTTGACGGTCTGCGCCTGCTGCCCGGCATCGGCCCCTATACCGCCGCCGCCATTGCCGCCATCGCCTTTGACCAGCCCGCCACCGTCGTCGATGGCAATGTAGAGCGGGTGATGGCGCGGCTGCACAATGTCCAGACCCCGCTACCCACGGCCAAGGCCGAACTGACGGCGCTTGCCGCAGCACATACTCCGGAAGACCGTCCGGGGGATTACGCGCAGGCGGTGATGGATCTTGGGGCCACGATCTGCACCCCGCGCAATCCCGTCTGCGGGATTTGTCCGGTCAATACCCAGTGCCGCGCGCGGGCCGAAGGCAGCCCCGCCGACCTGCCGCGCAAACTGAAAAAGCCGGAAAAACCGACGCGGCGCGGCAATGTGTGGCTGGCTTGTCGGGGTAAGGACTGGCTGCTGGAAACCCGGCCCGACAAGGGGCTGTTGGGCGGAATGCTGGGTTTTATCGGTGACGGCTGGGACGACGGTCTCGGCATAACCGATGCCCCGCTGGACCTGCCCTGGCACAGGATTGCCGAGGTCCGTCACACCTTCACCCATTTCCACCTGATCCTGACCGTCCATCTGGCCAAGGCTTCGCCCGGTGACACCCCGACCCGTGGCCGCTTTCTGTCGCCACAGGACTTCGCCCCATCGGCCCTGCCCACCGTGATGCGCAAGGCCTATGACGTTGCGGCCCCGGCGATTTTGCCGCGTTGAAACGGCGGAAAACTGGCATAGACTGCGCCAAATCTTGCAAAGGCCGCCGATGAGCACCGCGAAATCCTATGCCCCCCTCGCCAGCGCCTGGCCGTTCTGGCTGTCTTTGGGCACCATGCCGGTGGCCCTGCTGGGGCTGATCTATGGCGGCTGGGCCACGCTGGCCTTGCCGCTGTATTCCTGGGGTCTGTTTTCCATCCTAGACGCGCTGACCAGCCTGAACACCGACAATGCCGACCCGCAGACGCCCGATCCCGAACTGTCCACCCATGCCCTGATCACCCTGATCTGGTTTCCGGCCCAATTTGCGCTGCTGTGCCTGATGCTGTGGATCGTGCCCAGCGCCCCGCATCTGGGCCTTGCCGAAAAGATCGCGCTGTTCTTTGGCATGGGGGTTGTGTCCGGCACCATCGGCATCAACTACTCTCACGAATTGATGCACCAGAAATCGAAGGCAGAGCGTTGGTTGGCTGACCTTCTGCTCGCCTCGGTTCTATACAGCCATTTCCGGTCGGAACATCTGCGTGTGCATCATTTGCATGTCGGCACGCCGCGTGACCCGGTGACCGCGCTTTATAACGAGGGGTTCCACCGCTTTTTCCCCCGCGTTCTGCGCCAATGCCCGCCCTCTGCCTGGAAGGCCGAAGTGGCGATGCTGGCCCGCAAGTCCCTGCCCTGGCACCATAAATCCAATCCGTTCTGGCGCTATGCGGGCTTGCAGGCGGGGTTTCTGATTTTGGCGCTGGCGCTTGGTGGCTGGCTGGGTCTGGGGCTGTTCCTGTTTCAGGCCCTGACCGCGATCTGGCAGCTGGAGCTGGTGAATTACATCGAACATTACGGTCTGACCCGCCGCCATTTGGGCGCGGGCAAGTACGAACATGTGCAGCCGCGCCATTCCTGGAATGCTGCGCATCGGGCGTCGAACTGGCTGTTGATCAACCTGCAACGCCATTCCGACCACCATTACAAACCCGACCGCCGCTTTCCCCTGCTGCAAACCTACTCCGCGCAAGAGGCTCCGCAACTGCCGCATGGCTATCCGTTGATGACCATGGCCGCGCTGATCCCGCCCCTGTGGCGGCGCATGATGAACCCGCGCGTGCGGGACTGGCGGCGTCTGTATTACCCCGAGATCACCGATTGGCAGCCCTATAACAAGGCGCTGAATCCAGCTCCGGGCGGGTAAGGCGGGGCTGTTTTTGTTTCCCTAAATTTGATTTCAATCGAATTTGGGCGCGCCTGCCTGCCCCGGCAGGCGCGATACCGCGCCAGCCAGCAGGCGCGCCCAAATTCACCTTGGCTTCGGATTGGGTGACAACCCCTTGGCCGACGCGGTTCCGGCTTTGGCCAAGGACCGGAAAACTCTGCCCCGCAGAGTTTTCTATTCGGTCCAAAAAAATGCCGCCCCTAAACCATCCGCTTGATCGTGGCGCGGTCCTTGAACGCCCCGGCGATGTGCAGCACGATCAGAACCGTCAGCCCCAATGCGAACAGCCCATGATACCAATGCCCTGTGATCGTTGACATATCCGCCGGCAATGCTGCCCCGTTGCGGGCAAAAACGATGTCATTCAGCCGCGCGCTGAACACCATGGTAAACCCCGACACCGGCATCAGGAAGATCAGCGCATAGAATGCGCGATGCACCCACAGCGCCAAGCCGGTGTTTTCCGGATGCGCCGTCCTCCACCTCAGCACCAGCCGGATCAAGGTCAGCGTTACCACCAGCACCCCAACCGCCATATGATACATCAGCGCGTCCAATTTCAGGGGGTCGTCGCTGGCCATCGGGCGCAGCGCGAAATAGCCCCCCGCCAGCATCGGGATGAACAAAAGCGCGGTCAGCCAGTGCAGAACACGCATGGACAGGGGATATTTCATCTTAGATCTCCGTCGCCAAAAGGCTTTCCAGCTGGTCAAGGTTGCGGGGCCAGCCATAGGCTGCGCCATTTCGGTTTTGCAGTTGGTCGGCGCGAAAGCCTGACTGTTCGAATTGAAGCCTGACCCCGGTTTCCAGCGGGATCAGGGTGAATGTCAGCAAGGTCTGCAAATCCCCGGTGTCCCAGGCAATCGCCAGATGGGTTTCGGGCGTGATCTGCACCACTTCGGCCGAAACCACCCCGTCCCAATGCGGCATCGGCGGCACCCGGAACTGGAACCGATGACCCTTGATCGGTTGAAAATCGTTCGGCATCAGCCATTCGGCCAAAAGCGCCCCCGAGGTCAGCGCCCGCCACAGCCGGTTCGGCGGGCAGGCAAAGTCACGGTCCAACGTCACGCGGTCGTGGGTCTTTGTTGTGGGGTTGGTCATTGGTCCATCCGTTTCAAAAGATCGGTCAGGCCGTCAAACTTCGTCTCCCAAAAGCTGGTGTAGAAGGCCAGCCAGTCGGTCAGCGGCACCAAAGCCTTGGGCTCGGCGGAATAGCGGGTTTCGCGGCCCTGAACCTGACCGCTGATCAGCCCGGCAGATTTCAGCACCGCCAGATGCTTGGACACCGCCGGTTGCGAAATGGCGGCGCCTTTGGTCAGGGAATGCACCGTCTGCGCCCCGTCACGGCACAGCCGTTCAAACAAGGCGCGCCGCGTGGGATCGGCAAAAGCGCGAAAGATCTGGTCGCGGTTGGGGTCGGTCTGGGTCATTTGATTCATAATCACTGGGCTATGGTTTAGTCATAGCCAATCGGTTATGAATCTGTCAATCGATCTTTTTCGGGCGAGGCAAAGGTTAAGATCAGGTAAACTCTGAAAGGCAAGTCGCTGTAAACATTGTACAAAAAGTTCTGTCCAGATCTGGACAAAAAAGGCCCCAGCATGAAAACATGCTGGGGCAGTGGTGCCGTAGGCGGACCACGACACGGCGTAAACTTGAATATTCAGGAAACAGGCGTGATGGGGGGGCTAGTGGGGCTTCACCCCGTCAGCCTCCATCTCGGCGCGGATCTGTTGGCGCAGCAGGTCGATGGGGACCATCTTTCCGTCGCGCTTGAAGTGCCAATAGGTCCATCCGTTGCACGAAGGCGCGCCTTCCAGCGCCGCCCCGACTTGATGGATCGACCCCTTCACATCATTGCCTATCAAGGTGCCATCAGCGCGAACCTTGACCTTGAAGCGGTTCCCGATGGAAAACAGCTCCTCTCCGGGCCGCAACATCCCCCGCTCCACCACTTGCCCGAAGGGCACGCGCGGTTCAGACCGTTTCGACCCAGTAACCTCCAGCGCCGAGGCATCGAACCGCCGAACCCGGTCCATCCGGACCGTGGCGGCGCGACGATAGGCTTCTTCGCGCTCGATCCCGATGTAATCGCGGCCCAGCTTCTTGGCCACCGCGCCAGTGGTGCCTGTGCCAAAGAACGGATCCAGGATCACATCGCCCACATTCGTGGTCGCCATAATAATCCGGTGCAGCAGGCTTTCCGGCTTCTGCGTCGGATGGGCCTTGTCGCCGTGTTCGTCCTTCAACCGTTCATGCCCGGTGCAGATCGGCAGCACCCAGTCTGACCGCATCTGCACGCCGTCGTTCAACTCTTTTAAAGCTTCGTAGTTGAAGGTGTATTTCGCGTTCTCATCCCTGCTGGCCCAGATCAGTGTTTCATGGGCGTTGGTCAGCCGTTTGCCGCGAAAGTTCGGCATCGGGTTCGACTTGCGCCAGATCACATCGTTCAGCAGCCAGAAGCCCTGATTTTGCAGGGCCGCGCCGACGCGAAAGATGTTGTGATAGCTGCCGATCACCCAGATCGCGCCGTTCGGTTTCAGCAGCCGTTTGGCCGCTGCCAACCAATCGGTGGTGAATTTGTCATAGGCGGCAAAGCTGGAAAACTGGTCCCAATGGTCATCGACCGCGTCCACCTTGGAATTGTCAGGACGATGCAGATCGCCTTTCAACTGCAAGTTATACGGGGGGTCTGCGAAGATAAGATCGACCGATCCCGCGGGCAGGCTGTTCATCACCTCAACGCAATCGCCCGCAATGATCTGGTTCAGCGGAAGTTCAAAAACCTCTGCCGTCTTGATTTTGGTCGCCATATTCTGCCTCGTCCTGCGGCATCTTGGTGTGCCGTCCATAGGGTGCAGGATGAGTCATTGGCGATTCGCCGTCAAATTCTTTATTGAATCAATCACTTACAGATTTGTCTTGATACAAGATATTGTGGACGGGGCGAAAGGAACGCCTATGCGCAGGGGTGACGCCCAAATCTAGCAGCGCGGCAAGGTGGGCGGGAACGGGATAGCCTGCATTCGCCTCCCAGCCGTAGCCGGGATATTGTTGCGCCAAATCCACCATGATGCGGTCGCGTGTCACTTTGGCCACAATCGAGGCCGCGGCGACCGACAGGGATTTTGCATCGCCCTTCACAATCGCCTCGGCGCGGGTCTGCAACCCGACAGGCAAAAGGTTGCCGTCAATCAGGATGTGATCGGGAATGCGGGGCAGACCGGCGACCGCGCGTTCCATCGCCAGATGGCTGGCGCGCAGGATGTTCAGTAAATCGATCTCTGCCACCGACGCAGCGCCGATGGCGAAGTCGCAATTGGCAGTGATGTCAACAAACAACCGGTCGCGGCGGGCGGCCGAAAGAGTTTTGCTGTCGGCCAGACCGGTGGGGATGTTTTCAGGGTCCAGAATGACGGCGGCGGCGATGACCGGGCCGGCCAACGGGCCGCGACCCGCCTCGTCCACACCGGCGATACAGGCGAAACCCCGCCCCAAGGCGGCGGTTTCAAAACTGAAATCAGCGATGAATTTGGGGGCGCGCATCGCGTCCTAATGCCCCGCACCACGGCGCGAGGCAATCGTTTACTGAAGGATCATCACGCAAACCGGGGCCAGACCCTGCACCATCGAGGCGCCGATCTTGCAGCTGTCGGTGTTCTTGTTGTCGGCCTGCGCGCCGACATTGCCTGTCGCCTCGACCCAGCCAAAGCCCGGATAAACCGAGGCTTTGGCGGGAAGGACCGAAAGCAGACCCACCGCACCGATGATCGTGAGGGCGGTCAATCCAGGCAGCAGGCCTGCTTTCGGTTTACCACCCGTGGGGAACGTCGGGTGGATTTGCTCATGGTAGTTCAGGTCGAGTTTCATGCCTGCCTCCGATTCTTATATCGCCAGTTGTGTGGCGCTGATCTTAAGGTCAGCATGGGGACAGCGGCGCCGGACAGGCAATAACACCCCCTTGTTATGCGATATCCGATCCGGGGTTATGCGTGGTTATTGTATATCGCGCGGTAGATGCGCAGATTGAGCCCAACGAAAGGAGGCCACATATGGTGCGCCTGATGATGTGGGTAGCCTTGCTTGCCTTGTTGGCCTTGCCAGCGCGGGCAGAGTGCTATCTTGATTACAAAGCAAAACAGGATGATCCCTTGCGGCTGCACTATGGTGTGGCACAGGTGACGGATCCGGTTTGCAACGACGCCAAGGCCGCCCGGTCCGAACTGGACCCCCGCCTGTCGGCGGAAGGTTGGACGTTGATCAAGATTGTGGGATTCTTTGGACCTGAAGGTTTGGACGAAAGGAAAGCGAGTGCCGGAGACTACTTCCTCCGTTACTGAAAGCCTGAAAGCGGGCAACCGCGTTGTGACCTATGGCATCGCCGCAATCGTCCTGATCCTTCTGGCGGCGGCGGTGTTTCTGTTTTTGAACCTGCCCGATGCGAATGAATTCAACGCCCGCGTCGAACAGATTTTCATCGAGAACGACGATCTGACCACGGCGGCGGAAATCAAGCTGTTAGAGATCATGGCGCAGTCCGGCACATCCTTTGCCGAGGTGCTGCAAAGCTACCGCATGGTTATTTTCGTGCTGCTGGTGTTTGCGACGGCGCTGTTGCTGGCCGCTTTGGTGTTCCTTGTCACCATCGTCGCGCTGAACCGCCGGATTTCCGCGATCCAGCGGTCGGGCATCACGGTATCTTCGATGGTCATCAGCCGCGAGGCGCGGGTGGTCTATATCAACGATCTGGAATTTGACCTGACCGAAGCGGCGCTGGAAACTCTGGCCGTGCTGGCCGAAGCGCGCATGGACGATGAGGTTCTGACCGGCGCGCAGCTGGAGGCAGTGATCTCGGGCCGGGATGCGGCGGATTGCGACGAGGCGGCAGGCGCGACGCGGGTCAAACGTCTGCGCGATTCGCTGGGCAATCAGCTGGTGTCGGAATTGCTGGTCAAAACCATCGCGCGGAAGGGCTATGTTCTGGCTGTGGGCAAAGACCTGATCCGCATGATCTAAGGAGGCGACATGTCACCCGAAGAACTGGCAATCCGCATGGGGTACGACATCCCCGATTTTGACCGCATCGGCTATTACGGTGCGGAGTACGGCACGATGAAACCGTATCACCGCATCGGGTCATTGCTGTTTTTGTCGGGCCATGTGGCACAGATCGGCACGCAGATCACCCATAAGGGACGGCTCGGCGCGGATCTGACGACCGATCAGGGCTATGCCGCGGCGCGCCAGACCGGGTTGAATGTGCTGGGCGGCATCAAGCAGGCGGTCGGCAGTCTGGACCGGGTGAAATCCATCGTGCGCACGCTGAATTTTGTCGTCTGCACGCCGGAGTATGAGGATGTTCACAAAGTATCATCTGGCCTGTCCGACCTTCTGGTTCAGGTTTTTGGCCCGGAACGTGGGCTAGGCGGCCGCGCCACGATCGGGGTCATGGCGCTGGCCGGTGGGGTGTGTTTTGAAACTTGGGCGACGGTAGAGCTGACCGAAGGCACCTAGGCTTTGTCACGCACAAGAAGCTGACCACTTGCGCCCTTTTGCACCTCGAACCGGCCGGTGCGTTTCAACAGGTCGGACAGCTTGGCGCTGCCATAGGTGCGGCTGTCGAAATCGGGATGCACCTGCGTCAGCACTTGCCCCAACTGACCCAGTGGATACCAATCCTCTTCGGACCCGATCTTGCGCATGGCATCCAGCACCAGCGGAATCGCCTGGGGTGGTTGCAGTTTGACACCCTGACCTTCATTCCGGTCAGGTTTTGTCCCTGTGGTCGCGACGGGGTCTTCAGCGCTCATGATGTTTTCGATCAACACGAAGCGGTTGCAGACCTTGCGCAGGCTTTCGGGGGTTTTCGCTTCGCCTATGCCGATCACTTGCAGGCCGTCCTCGCGGATGCGGCTGGCCAGACGGGTGAAATCGCTGTCCGAACTGACCAGCACAAAGCCATCGACTTTTCCCGCGTGCAGAATGTCCATCGCGTCGATCACAAGGCCGATGTCGCTGGCGTTCTTGCCTTTGGTGTTGGCCGATTGCTGGTGCATCACCAGCCCCAGATTGCGCGCCTGCTCTTTCCATTGGGTCAGGGCGGCGCTGGACCAGTCGCCATAGACACGGCGCAGACTGGGGTCGCCGTAGCTGGCGATTTCGTTGAGGATCGCCTCGGCCGCCGCCGCCCGCACATTGTCGGCGTCGATCAACACGGCCAGACGAACCGCGCGCCCGGCGATTGTCATTTGGTCACTGGGCATGGAATGTCCTTTCAAAACTTAGAACCGGGCGTCTTGCAACCCGCAGAACGCATCGACCGGGCTGGTCGTGTTCCACGGCGCACGGCCCAGCATACAGTCTATAACGGCGGTCTGCATACTGTCTGTGGTGGCAAAAGCGTTGATATAGGCGGGCATCCGGGGGGCGTCATACAGATAATATGGGTAGCCGAAGGACACCATTGCCGTCGGCACCTTGTGCCAATGCCGCACCATTGCGTTGTGGAAATTGCCGCTGATCTTGGCCCAGTCCAGAAAGATGCGGCCACGGGTCAGCAGGGTTTCCTCGCCAAACAGATACAGCATCAGATCAAAATCGGTGGGCGCGGGCATCGCGCCTTCACCGGTATAAACGGTCACGTCGAATCCCTCGGCGCGCAACATGTCGGGCAGAGCGAAGGGCGTGGTGCCATGAATGGGCGAGACGATGCCGCCCGACACCACCAACACCCGGCGGTGTTTGGTGGGCGAGATCGGGAACAGCCCCTGCACATCCTTTTCCAGAACCGGAACGCGGGCGGTGACGGCCCGTGCTGTGGCGCGGGTGGCGTCGCTGGCAAAGACATGGGCGGGTTTGGTGCCCCGGTGCAGGCCAAGCGCGGCCTTCAGGCCCAGAACGCGGGTCAGCGCCTCGATCAGGCGGGCGGCGCTGATGCGGCCATCGGCCACCGCGGCACGGATCGTGGCGACGGCCATTTCGGGATCGGGGGCGAACAGGATGATATCGCAGCCGTTTTCGATCACCTGCGGCAAAGTCTCGGCATAATCGGCCCAGGCGCCCAGACCCGCCATCAACGTGGCATCCGACACGATCAGCCCGTTAAAGCCCAACTGCCCGCGCAGCAGATCAATGTTCAGCGCCCGGTTGATCGAAGCCGGACGATAGCATTCGACCCCGGTCACGCCCTGCGCCTTCATGTAGGAGGGAAAGGCGATATGGGCCGACATCACCGACATGACCCCGGCCTTGATTGCGGCGCGGTACAGGCGGCCATGGCTCGCCTCCCAATCCTCCATGCTTAATGGGTTGATGGTGGTCAGCAGGTGCTGATCGCGGTCGTCATGCCCCTCGCCCGGCCAATGTTTGACCGTGGCGGCCAGACCTGCCGACTGAAAGGCGTCGATCTGCGCCAAAGCCTGCCGTTCGATCCGGTCAATGTTGGACCCGAACCCCCGCGTCGCCACGATCGGGCTGCGGAAGGCGGCGTTGATATCCAGAACCGGGGTGAAGGACCAATTGATGCCCATCGCAAGGGCTTCGGTGGCCATGATCGCGGCGATCTGGCGGCTGGCCTGCACATCATCCACCGCTGCCAGTGCCAGCGGATTTGGCACTTCGGTCCCGAAGGCCAGACTCATCCGGCTGCCTTCCAGATCGGCGCTGATCAGCAACGGGATCCGCGCATCGGCGCGAAAGCGGTCCATCAGGGCGATTTCGCGGTCCGCAAGGGGGGTGAAAAACCGCGTCACACCGGCGGGTTTCAGCGCCGCCAGACGGTCGGTTTCGCCGGGTTCAAACCCCATCGAGGCAAAGACAAACAACTGCCCGATCTTTTCGTCGTCCGACATCAGGGCCAGTGTGTCGCGCACCCAAGCCATGGCCGGGGCATCCAGATGAAACGGGGCTTTGGTCAGAAAATCATCGGACATTGGCAGGCTCCTTTTGGCGGCAATCTGGCGCAGCGCGGCGGCAAACGAAAGGGCAAAGCGGCGGGCTGCGGGATCCCTAACCGACGATGGATTGCGTCAGGTTCGGCCCAAAGATGCGCGCTTGCGACAGGGCCACGGCGTAAAACCCCCAGTGCAGACAGAATGAGGCTGCCAGCCCAAACCGGGTGTTCAGGATCAGGCGCGGCAGGATCAACCCGAACAGCGTTGATGCGACGATGAACACCAAAAGCGCAGGCAGGGGCAGGCCAGACAGGGCCAATAGCAGATGCATCCCCCCAAACAACGCCGCGCAGTAGATCGTGATCGTGCGGATCGGCAGACCGTCCATCGACAGGCTGACAATCATCGCCATGACCAGCAATTGCTGAAACAGGATCTCTATCGTTTTGGGCAGGAAATAGGCGGGCGTTGCCACCAGAAGATCGGGCGCCGCCCCGGCATCCGGCGGCCAATAGGCCAGCGGCAAGGCCGGTACAATCCACAAGAGAAACGCCATCATCGACAGGAAAACCGCCGTCCAGATCACCGCAGCCAAAATCCGGTTTCGGACCGTTGGCCATGGCCCCTCGGCGTTCCAACGGCTGTAAAGCGGCCAATAAACAATAGCCGCCAGCCCTGCCCAAAACACGTAAAAGGCCGCCACCTGCATCGGACTTTCGCTGTAACCGGGATCAATCCCCAAGGCCGGCAGGCCAAAGTAATAAGCGAGGTCCGAGACGATCCAGAACCCCGCCAACCCGCCCAGAACCCGCATCTGCCGCCGTCGACACGGACCAGAGGGCGGGGCCGCGACGACGTGAACCGGCTTTGAACGTCGGCGCGTCAATACACCACGACCGCCCGGATGCTTTCGCCGGAATGCATCAGATCGAAGCCTTTGTTGATGTCCTCCAGCCGCAGGGTATGGGTGATCATGCTGTCAATTTCCACCTTCCCCTCCATGTACCAATCGACGATTTTCGGCACATCGGTGCGGCCGCGCGCGCCGCCAAAGGCCGTGCCTTTCCAGACGCGTCCGGTGACAAGCTGGAAGGGCCGGGTTTCGATCACCGCCCCCGCCGGGGCCACGCCGATGATGATGGACTGACCCCAACCGCGATGGGTGCATTCCAGCGCGTCGCGCATCACCTTCACATTGCCGGTGCAATCGAACGAGTAATCGGCCCCGCCAATCTTGTCGAAGGGGGTCTTGGTCAGATCGACGATGGCTTGAACGACGCTGCCCTCGATCTCTTTGGGATTGACGAAATGGGTCATGCCGAACTTTTCGCCCCAATCCTTTTTGGAGTTGTTCAGGTCAACGCCGATGATCATATCCGCCCCGGCCATTTTCAGGCCCTGAATGACGTTCAAACCGATGCCGCCCAGACCAAAGACCACGGCCTTCGCGCCGATCTCGACCTTGGCGGTGTTCAGGACCGCGCCGATGCCGGTGGTGACGCCGCAACCGATGTAGCAAATCTTGTCGAAGGGTGCATCGTCGCGCACCTTGGCCAATGCGATTTCCGGCATGACGGTGTGATTGGCAAAGGTTGAACAGCCCATGTAGTGAAAGATCGGCGTGCCATCCAGCATCGAAAACCGCGTGGTGCCGTCGGGCATCAGACCCTGTCCTTGGGTGGTGCGGATCGCGGTGCAAAGGTTGGTTTTGCGCGACAGGCAGGACGGGCATTCGCGGCATTCAGGGGTGTAAAGCGGGATCACGTGATCGCCGGGTTTCAGGCTGGTCACGCCCGGCCCGCATTTGATCACAATACCCGCGCCTTCATGCCCAAGGATGGCCGGGAACAGCCCTTCGGGGTCGGCCCCGGACAGGGTAAACTCGTCCGTATGGCAAATTCCGGTGGCCTTGATTTCAACCAGAACTTCGCCCTCTTTCGGGTCGTCCAGGTTCACATCCATGATAACAAGCGGTTTTCCGGCTGCAACAGCCACGGCGGCGCGTGTACGCATAGCGATATGTCCTTCCTCGCAATTTGGGTCAAGGTGCGGGAAGGCGCGCAAAATTGCAACGTGGGAAACACCAGTTTGCGGTGGCGGCGACCGGGCTTTGATTTCGTGGCGCGGGCATGGCAGGTCGTGAACCGCATCGGGAATTTCCCACGTTGCAATTTTGCGCGCCTTCCCGCACCTTGACCCAAATTGCGAGGAAGGACATATCGCT
>JANNBI010000104.1:0-2974 GCA_031385345.1 Paracoccaceae bacterium
CGTCTGGTGGATGCCCCCGGTGCCAAACCCTTGGATTTTACCAAAGGCCAGATCACGCTGGACGGCATCTCGCATCATTATGGCCGCGGGTATGGTGGGTTGCAGAATGTCAGCCTGACCATCCGTCCGGGCGAAAAGATCGGTATTGTCGGGCGGTCAGGTGCGGGCAAATCGACGCTGGTCAAGCTGATGCTGCGGTTCTACGACACCGAATCCGGGCGCATCCTGATCGACTGTCAGGACATCGCGCTGGTGACGCAGGACAGCCTGCGCGCCCGCATCGGCATGGTGCAGCAAGACAGCAGTTTGATGCACCGCTCGGTCCGCGACAACATCCTGTACGGCCGCCCCGATGCCGGCGAAGAGGCGATGGTGGCCGCCGCCCGCCGCGCCGACGCGCATGAGTTTATCTTTGGGCTGGAAGACCCCGAGGGCCGCAAAGGCTATGACGCGCATGTCGGCGAACGGGGGGTCAAACTGTCCGGCGGTCAGCGCCAGCGCGTGACGCTGGCCCGCGTGATCCTGAAAGACGCCCCTATCCTGATCCTGGACGAAGCGACAAGCGCGCTGGATTCCGAGGCCGAGGCGACGATTCAAGACGCCTTGTTTGGCGTGATGGAAGGCAAAACCGTGGTCGCCATTGCCCACCGTCTGTCTACCATCGCGCAGATGGACCGCATCGTCGTGCTGGAAGATGGCCGCATCGCGGAAGAGGGCAGCCATAGTGCGCTGCTCGCCCAAAACGGCCTTTACGCCCGCTTCTGGGCGCGGCAATCAGGTGGCTTTATCGGATTGGACGCTTAATGGCCTTTTCCCCGATTCTTGGCCCGGAAATCCCACCCTTTGCCCCGGCCGCCACCCCGCCTCCGCAAAAGGTCTGGCCGTTTTTCCGCTGGGCGCTGAAAGGCACCTGGCGGGGCATCATCTGGGCCAGTTTCTGGTCGGTACTTGTCGGCAGTTTTGAAGCAATCTCTGCCACGATGCTGGGCGTGATCATCGACGATCTTGCCACGGTCAACCCCGACCGGATGTGGCAGGACATGGGCGTGGTGTTCGCGCTTTTCGCGTTTTATTACCTGATCGCGCGGCCGGTGGTCTTTGGCTTGAACACCGCGGCCTCGTCGATCCGGCTGGAACCGAACCTGTTTCCGCTGATCCTGTCGCGCCTGCACCGCTATACCATCGGGCAGGCCGTCACTTTTTTTGACAATGATTTCGCCGGACGCATCGCGCAAAAGCAGATGCAGACCGCGCGTGCTGCGACCGATGTGGTGTCCAGCCTGATCGAAACGGCGGCGTTTTCGCTGTCCTCGGTGGTCGGCTCGGTCCTGCTGATGGCCACGATTGATGCCCGTGTGGCGCTTTTGCTGGTTTTTTGGATCGCGGGATACCTCATGTTCATCAGCCGTTCGCTGAAACGCATTCGCGGCGCTTCGGCCGCCCGCGCCTCGGCCCGCGCGATGGTGACGGGTCAGATCGTTGATACCGTGACCAACATGAAAACGGTCAAGCTGTTCGCCCATTCCACGCATGAGGACCGGGTCGCGCAGGAGTCTATGGCCGGGTATCGGCAAAAGGCGATTGCCTATGGCATTATCTCGTCATGGTTCCGGTTCTACATGTCCGCCATCGCCGGGGTTCTGCCGGTGGTGATGATCGGCATGACCTTATGGCTGTGGAGCAAGGGCGACGCCACCATTGGCGACATCGCCGCCGCTGGCACCATCTCTTTCCGGCTTAGCCAGATGACAGGCTGGGTATCGTTCAGCCTGATGTCGATCTTCGGCAATCTGGGCGAGATTGAGGATGGGGTGCGCACCCTGACCCCGTCCTACACCCTGACCGATGCCGTTGGTGCCACGATCATGCCCCGCGTCAAGGGCGAGGTGGTGTTGGACGCCGTCACCTTCGCCTATGGCCGCAAGACTGAAGATGGTCGCGGCGGGGTGCAGGATCTGTCCCTGCGCGTGTTACCGGGTGAAAAGATCGGCGTTGTCGGGGCCTCCGGGGCGGGCAAATCCACGCTGGTTTCCCTGCTTTTGCGGCTCTATGACGCCGAAAAGGGCCGGGTTCTGATCGACGGCATCGACGTGACGACGGTCACGCAGGAATCCCTGCGGCGGCAGATCGGCATGGTCACGCAGGAAACCGCGATGTTCAACCGCACCGCGCGGCAGAACATCCTGTACGGCAATCCCGACGCGAGCGAGGCGCAGATGATCGCCGCCGCCCGCGCCGCCGAGGCGCATGACTTCATCCTGCATCTGCGCGACCATTCCGGCAATCAGGGCTATGATGCCTTTCTGGGTGAACGCGGCGTGAAACTGTCCGGTGGGCAGCGCCAACGCATCGCACTGGCCCGCGCCTTCCTGAAAGACGCGCCGATACTGGTGCTGGACGAAGCCACCAGCGCGCTTGATTCCGAGGTTGAAGCCTCGATCCAATCGGCGCTGTTGCGGGTCATGCAGGGCAAAACCGTGCTGGCCATCGCGCACCGCCTGTCCACCATCGCCGCCATGGACCGCATCATCGTGCTTGACGACGGACGCATCGTCGAACAAGGCAGTCACGCGGCACTGCTGGCCCTCAATGGCCTGTACGCCCGCTACTGGAGCCGCCAATCCGGCGGGTTCATCGGCACCGAAGAAAAGGACGCGGCAGAGTGAGGCTGACAATCGACCGGCTGGGCCAACATGGCGACGGCATCACCATGACCGACGCCGGTCCGCTTTACGCCCCCGGTCTTTTGCCCGGAGAGGTCGCGGACGGCGATCTGGTGGACGACACCCTGACCAATATCCGCATCGTCACCCCGTCGATCAATCGGGTCAAACCGCCGTGCAGCCATGCCAAGGCCTGCGGTGGCTGCCTTATGCAACACGCTTCGGATGATCTGGTGGCGACCTGGAAAGAGGATATCGTGCGCGGCGCGTTGGCCGGGCAGGGGCTGACGGCCAGCTTTCACCCGATGGTC
>JANNBI010000182.1:0-10651 GCA_031385345.1 Paracoccaceae bacterium
CCCAGAACACGAACCATGCCAGATTGCCGCCCCACAGCCGCACCGCCGAGGTGCGTTGCACTATGTAGAAAGAGGTGCAGATCAGCGCATTGCCGCCAAAGGCAAAAACCACAGCCGAGGTGTGCAACGGGCGCAGACGGCCGAAATTGCCGTAGCCTTGCAGGATTTCAAGGTTCAGGGCCGGGAAGGCCAGTTGAAAGGCGATGATCACCCCAACCAGAAACCCCGCCAACCCCCAGAAGGTGGTGGCAATGACCCCGGCGCGCACGACCGCGTCGTTATATCCGGTGGGGGACGGGCTTTTGGGCTCATCTGCGCGGCGCACGGCCCAGATGAACATCCCGGCAGCCACAGCCATCACGATCAGCGCATGAACCTGAAACCCGATGTCGCGCGCCCAATTCGCGGCGATTGCGGCGATCAGGGCCGTCAGGCCCAGCGATACGATCTTGATCCAGTCCCACATGGCCCGAAGTCTCCTTGATCTTTGTCCCTTCGGACCCGGGCGACCAGTTGGCGCCACAAACCCAATGGCCGCTTGTCTTTCATGGCCCGCCGGACGGCGCTTTGATCTGAATCAAGAAATCCGGCTGATTGTTTGACACAGATCAAGGCAACCGCGGCAATTGAGAGTAAGGTTAAGTTTCACTCGACAAGCGGGGGGAACGGTCATGGATACCAAGACGATTTCAGTGACGATCTCGGACATTCACAGCGACGGGCCGGCGCTGGCCGCCGCCTGTGACCTCGCGCGGCGCGAGGCGGCGCATCTGGACGTGTTCTGTATCGGCGTCGATCCTGTGCGCTATGCCGATATGCCCAGTGGCAGCATCATGATGATGGACGGCGGCCATGAAGAGGCGGCCACGCAGTCCAAAGCGCTGGCGGTCTGGGCGCAATCTACCTTGCCCGCCGATCTGGACCGCCATTCGGTGCAATCGGTGGTGATTTCGCAACTGGGGCTGGATCTGACCGTTGCGCGGCTTAGCCGCTACAGCGATCTGGTGGTGGCGGCGAAACCCTATGGCAAGGGGCATTCGGCCTGGCAGGTGGCGGTTCTGGATGCAGCACTGTTCGGGTCCAAAGGCCCGGTGCTGATCGTGCCGGACGCGGGCTGCGATCTGTCCAAACCAGCGCAGCGGGTGATGATCGCCTGGAATGAAAGCGACGAGGCACTGTCTGCCATCCGCAAAAGCCTGCCGATGCTGCGCGCGGCAAGCCATGTTGATGTGGTGCAGGTTGATCCGCCGCATCATTCGTCCGAACGGTCCGATCCCGGTGGTGCGGTGTCGCTGTATCTGTCGCGGCACGGCGTCAAGGCCGAGGTGTCGATCCTGGCGCGCAGCCTTCCACGGGTGTCCGATGTCCTGATGCGCTTTGCCCGCGAACAGGGGGTCGAGGCGATCGTCATGGGCGGCTACGGCCATTCCCGCCTGCGCGAGGCGCTGTTGGGCGGAACCACGCGCGATATGCTGGAAAAGCTGACGATCCCGGTCCTGATGGCGCATTAACCCGTCAGGACCGCGAAATCGCTTCCCAGATATCCCCGGTCTCCCTCGCCAGCTTGCGCATGTCGGGCACCTGAACCTGCCGCGCGCTGTCCAGAACGATGATCCCGGCGCCTTTCAGCGCCGAGAACTGGCGGCTGACGGTTTCCAGGATCAGCCCCAGATAATCCGCAATCGCTTCGCGGGTCATGGGCAATTCCATTTGCACCGATCCGTTCAGCACGCTGCGGCCCACCGGCGCCTCACGCTTGGCCATGATGAACAGGAAACTTGCAATCTTTTCGCGTGCGGTCTTGCGACCCAGGATCAACATCCAGTTCCGGGCGGCGTCAAGTTCGTCCATCGTCATGTCCAGCAGACGATCCGACACATGCGGCGTTGTCAGCAGCAGATCTTCAAAGGGTTTGCGGCGGAAACAGCACAGGGTCAGATCGCTAACCGCCACCACATCGAACGGGGCGGTTGCCCGCCCCGGCCTGCCGATGAAGTCCGACGGCAACAGCAGGCCGACGACTTGACGGCGGCCATCCTCCAGCGTTTTGGCGAGGGTCGCCACGCCGCGCACGACCGAGGCGACAAAGCCCATGTCATCCCCGGCCCAGACAATTGCCTGCCCAGCTTCGTAATTGCGGTAGTATTTGATTGCTTCCAGTTGCAACAATTCGTCCGGCTCGCAGCGCGAGCAGACGGCGCGGTGCCGGATCGGGCAATCGCTGCAATTGGCCTGATTTGTCGAAGGGCGCATCAACATCCCATTCGTCCTTTCGACCTTAACCGCCGGAATCGCCATGTGGTTCCACCGGAACCGCGCGTTTTTCAAAGGTCAACCGCGGGCTGAAGTCCGATCTTGTCCGATCAACCCAGTGAAATAAAGATGAAATGGTGGGCGATCCTGGAATCGAACCAGGCGTGAGTCGCCTCGGCGGAGTTACAGTCCGCTGCCACACCTTGTAGCATATCGCCCAACCTGAGCGGGGGAATAGCCAAGGCCAGCCGGGGCGTCAAGGGCAGATCGGGGGCGGGTGGCCGGGTTCTTGCGAAATCGCGGACGGCGGTGAAAACCCCATGGGCTTGCAAAATCCGCGCACTTCCGCCAAGGCTGACCGATGAATTGAGGGCCGCAAGATGAGCATGAAACCCACCTGGGTCGTGGACAAGGAACGCAACCGCCGCAGCGAGGCCAAGGAAACGGTCTGGCTTTTCGGGCTGCATGCCGTGCGCGATGCGCTGGTCAATCCCCGGCGCGAAAAGCTGCGGCTGGTGGTCACCAAGAACGCCTTTGACAAGCTGGAAGAGGCGATCACCGCCAGCGGGATCACGCCGGAAATTGCCGATCCGCGCAAGTTTGACGTGCCGATTGACGAAGGCTCGGTCCATCAGGGGGCGGCAATGGAAGTGCGGCCGTTGAACTGGGGCACGCTGGCCGATGTGGCGATTTCCGGCAAAGGCCTGCCTTTGGTGGTGCTGTTGGACCGCGTCACCGATCCGCACAATGCCGGGGCGGTCCTGCGCTCAGCCGAAGTTTTCGGCGCGCGGGCCGTGATCGCGCCCAAGCATCATTCGGCCCCGGAAACTGGCGCCTTGGCCAAAACCGCCAGTGGGGCGCTGGAACGTCAACCCTATCTGCGTGTCACCAATCTGGCGGATGCCATGCAGGAATTGCGCGACGCGGGCTATCTGCTGATCGGGCTGGAGGGTGAAGCGGAATTGACGCTTGCCCAGGCGATCGCGCAGACCGGCACCCGTGCGATTGGTCTGGTCATGGGGGCGGAAGGGCCGGGCCTGCGCGAAAAGACCCGCGAAACCTGCGATATTCTGGCCCGGATCCCGTTTTCAGGGGCTTTTGGCAGCCTGAATGTGTCCAACGCTGCGGCGGTCAGTCTGTATGCGGCCAGCCAGCGTTAAGTCACGTTTTTGCGACGGGCCTTTTTTTGGCCATGTCTGTCCCTATTTAATAGGATGGGTGAGGGCTGGAACTCCTCGCCCCCCGACACTGTCCCTCGTTCCACACCTTGGCGTCCGACCCTTGCGTCGGGCGCCTTTTTCATGGGGAAGCCGCAGATGACCTCTGATGCCGAGTTGATCAAGATCCTGACCGAAACCCGAGTGATCGCGTTGGTGGGCTGGTCGCCCAAACTTGACCGCCCCAGCAATGGTGTGGCGCGCTTTTTGAAAGCGCGCGGCTACCGGGTGATCCCGGTCAATCCGGGGCAGGCCGGTCAGGACAGCGGACTGGGCGAGGTGGTGCGCGCCTCCCTATCCGACATCACGGAACCCGTTGACATGATTGATATCTTCCGTCGCAGCGAAGAGGTCGGATCCGTGGTGGATGAGGCGTTGCGGGTGTTCCCGGCGCTGAACACCATCTGGATGCAACTGGGCGTGGTGAATGAAGATGCCGCTGCCATGGCGCGGGCGCGCGGCGTTCAGGTGGTGATGAACCATTGCCCGGCGATCGAAATTCCGCGGTTGGGCCTATGATCCGCTGATCATCCGCTCCAGCGTTTTGTCGCCTTGAATGGCGCGCAGAAGGGCCCCGGCGATATGCAGCGACAACAGCCCGATCAGCGCCCAGACCGCGACACGGTGCAGCGTGAAGGCGGCGGTTTCCCAGGCCTCGGACACTGGGGCAATCGGTGGCAGGATGATGCGGTTGAAGATCACCGTGTCAATTCCGGTGGCTGACGATCCAACCCAGCCGGCTAGGGGGATGATGACCAAGGTGGTGTAAATCAGGCCATGCACCAACCGCGCCGCCTTTTGGGACAGGGCGGCCGGGTCGCCCAAGGGATGCGGCACCGGGCTGATCCGGTGCCAGATCAGCCGCAGGATCACCAGCACCAGCGCCATAAAACCAAGCGTCTTGTGCAACCCGTACAGCCAAAGCGTATCCAGCGAGGGGACCATCGCCGCCAGCCGCAGCCCCAACAGAATTTGCCCCAGAATCAATGCCGCCATTCCCCAGTGCAAGGCCCGGCTGACGCCGCCAAACCCGGTCGGGGTGTTGCGCCACATCGTTATTTGTCCCGTTCAATCAGGGCCAGAATGTCCAGACGCACCTCGTCCCCGACCATATCCGCCCAACCCACCGCGCCGAAATCTGACCGCATCACCGACCCGTTCAGCCGGATTTTCAACAGCCGCAGATCGCCGGCCACCTGCCCGGACTGCTGCCAGAATTGCGCGAACAGGACTACGGGCCGGGTCACGCCGCGAATGGTGATCTGTCCTTCGACGCGCGCGCCCTCTCCCTCGGCGCGGATTTTGCCCGAGGTAAAGCTGATCTGCGGAAACGCCGCCGAATCCAGCACCTTGGGGCCTTTCAGCGCCTGCGCTGCGAAGGGAAAACTGGCGTCGGCCGCGCCGACATTCAAGACCACATCAATCGTTGAATTGCCGGGCGCGTCGAAATCCAGCTGCAAATTGGCCGAGGTGATGGGGATATGCCCAGTGATCTGATCCTTGCCGAAATCAGTGGAAAACCCGACCACCGTGCCTTCGGGTTGCAGGCTGTAATGCGTGGGGGCCGCCCAAAGGGATGCCGGGACAAGCCCTAATCCGATGATCAGGTACAGCCGTTTCAACATGGTCGTGGCCATCGCGGATCCCCCTTGGTCGTTGCTGTACCATAAGCCAGCTATCCAATTTCTCCTCGGACTTTGGTCGCACGTTTTCGCGAGGGGTTTAGCGATCCTGCGCCACCTCGATCTCGCCGGACCCCCGGCGCGTAACGGCCCAGACGGCGGGCGGTTCCATCCGGGCGCGCAGGCGCGACAGACCCCAGGCCTCTTGGGTGTCGATCAGCGTGGTGGCCGAGGGGCGCGGCGCCAGATGCCAGCGGCTTTCCACCCCCTGCGCCCCGCCCATGCCCGGCGTCAGCAACAGACCGAGGGGCGGCAAACCTCCACGATGGCGGGCCAGTTCCGACCCGCTTTCCGCCGCCAGATGCAACCGGCGCACCGGCGTCAGCCCCGGCAATTCGGGCAGTTCGGCAATCACAATCGGCGCGGCACCCGATCGCAAAGCCTCTTCCGCCGCCCAAAGCAGATCTTCGGGCCGCCGCGCGCGCGCGTAGATCAGCCGCGCCGGATCGGCATAAGACACCAGTCCGGCGGTATAAATCCGCTCTGCCTGCCAGGCGGGTGCGATCCAGATCACCGGCCCCTGACTTTCGCGCAGAATCATCGCCGCCAGATTGACCCGCGCCGGTCCGCAAAATTCATGCACCCGGCCACGCACCAGCCCCAGCCCCAGACGCCCCGGAAAGGGTTGCACCGGATGGGGCCGTGGTCCGTGCAGGTCATGGTGAATCGGCAGCGACATGCGCAAAGGTTACGATGTTCTTCCTACGTTCTCAAGTATCCGCCTTTCCCCCACCCGCTGATCAGCCTAATTTACCGCAAAAAGGAGCATGACCATGCGCAAAGCGAAACTGGGCCAGACCGGGCTGATGGTATCCGAGATCTGCCTTGGCACCATGACCTGGGGCACGCAAAACACCGAGGCCGAGGGCCATGCCCAGATGGATATGGCGCTGGCGCATGGGGTTGATTTTTGGGACACCGCCGAGATGTACCCCGTCAATCCGGTGCAGGCCGAAACCGTCGGCAATACCGAAAAGATCGTCGGCACATGGCTCGCGGCGCGGGGCGGGCGCGACCGTGTGGTTTTGGCCACCAAGGTTTCGGGGGGCGGCCAGCCATCCTTGCCGGACTTTGGCCCGATCACTGGTTCCCGCCTGCGCAGCGCGGTCGAAGCCAGCCTGACCCGCCTGCAAACCGACTATATCGACCTGTACCAGCTGCATTGGCCCAACCGCCGGGCCTATCACTTTCGCGACATCTGGTCCTTTGATCCACGGGGTCAGGATCGCACGAAGGTCGAGGCCAATATGCTTGATGTGCTTCAGGAAGCCGCCAAACTGATCGCTGAAGGCAAGATCCGCCACATTGCACTTTCCAATGAATCGGTCTGGGGGGCTGCCAAATGGCTGTCCTTGGCCGACCGTCATGGATTGCCACGCATGGCCTCGGTGCAGAACGAATATTCCCTGCTGTGCCGGCAGTTTGATTCGGACTGGGCCGAGATGTCAGTGCTGGAAGATCTGCCGCTTTTGGGCTTCTCTCCCTTGGCAACGGGGATCCTGACCGGCAAATATGCGGGGGATGTCGTGCCCGACGGCTCTCGCCGGACGCTGAACGCCACTTTGTCGGGGCGCATCACGCGCGGCGTGTTTCCGGCGACTGCTGCCTATCTGGGCATCGCGGCGCGTCATGGGCTGGACCCCGCGCAAATGGCCATCGCCTTTTGCTTGAACCGCCCCTTTGCCTGCTTTCCGATTATCGGTGCGACCAGCCTTGCCCAGTTGAAAACCAACCTTGCTGCGGGCGAGATCCTGCTGTCCGCCCAGGTTCTGGCCGAGATCAACGAAGTTCATAAACTGCATCCGATGCCCTATTAAGCCGCGGTGCCACGCGGGGCTTGCCTTGGGCGGCGCGATGGGATTTGTCTGGGCGGCATGATTGGACGTCCGCCCATGACCCGGTTTTTGGCCCTTACCTTGGTGTTTTTCGCCCTTGCCTGCGTGCCGGGCGGGCCAAAAAGCGTCGGCTTTGACGCCGCCCCGGAAAGCATCTCTGCAACGACATTGACGACCGAGATGATCGTGGCCCAGCCTCTGGACGCTGCGCCACCCGAGCCTTTGGCAGAGGTGGAGGCGGCCGAAGCGGAGCCGCAGGCCTTGCAACCCCTATCCGACGAGATTGCAACGGACACCGCCCCCGCGCCTGAGGTGCCCACACCTGAGGAATTGGCACCGGCAGAATCAAAACCACCCTCCTCGCCCGAAGAGGCGGCCTGCGTGAAGAAGGGCGGTCTGTGGATACATGCCGGCAAATCAATCGCCTATACCTGCGTTCGCATCACCCGGGATTCGGGCAAGCAATGCCGCAAAGGCAGCGAGTGCCAAGGTTCCTGTCTGGCCCGCTCCATGACTTGCGCGCCTTATGACCCGTTGTTTGGCTGCAACGAGATTTTGCAAGATGACGGATCGCGCGTGACCCTTTGCATCGACTGATCCTGATGGTTCTGGCCGCCGTCCTGACGGCCTGCGCGCCCCAGACGCCTGTAATATCAAATGCTTACCGCTTGGCAGCAGCGCCGATTTATTCCAGTGCAACGCTGGACGAGGCGCGTTTGATCGGCCAATGGGCGCAGGTCGGTGCGTACGGCGCGCCGGGTTGCGACGACGGCGCAGTGGAGATCTCGGGTGCGGCAGGCGCGCTGAGCATCGCCTATCGTCTGTGCCTGTCGGGGATGAAGATTGCGGCCAGCGGCCCGCTGACCCGCACCGGACCGGGCCGCTATACCGCCCCCGGACTGCCCGGCGATCTGTGGCTGCTGTGGATGGATGCCGACGCCCGAACGCTGGTATTTGGCACACCGTCTGGTGCCTACGGCTTCGTTTTAAACCGCGGCGGTGCCTTGCCACCCGACCGCGCCCGCGCGGTGCGCGAGATTCTTGACTGGAACGGCTATGATCCGGCGGCGCTTACGCTGTGGTAGGGTCATATCATCCGGTCGCGTAACCCCTTCAGATGCCCCAAGGTTTCGCGTGCGCCAAAGGGGGCTTCGCGCAGCAGCCAATCGAAATGCCGCGCAATGGACTGCACCCTGTCGGGATCCTGAAACACCACGTAATTCCGCCCCAGATAAATCACCGCCCGATTGGGGCCAAAAACGGTGACGGGCGCAGAATAGACCCGCCGCGCGTCAAACAGGTACAGCCGAAGTGCTGGATAATGCCGTTCACAAAGGTCGATCAGGCGGTCCACCTGCGTCCGGCGTTCGGGCAGCGGAAGGCCGGTCCAATAGCCGGTGCCGAAGGCAAAGCTGTCCATCTCGTGCAGGGGCATGGCGATTTCAGTGTCTGACCGCGCTTCGGCCAACAAGGAAAGCTGGTCGCGAAACGCTGCAAGCGCCTGATTGACCTGCGACCCCAGCGCCAACTGATATTCCCAGCGCACCACGCCTTCGGTCTTGAACAGGTCGGGCAGGGTGGCGGGTACATGGCGGATTTTGAAGCCCGCCGCCTCTTGGTGCCACCGGAAAATCTCGGCATCAAACAGGGCGCGCGGGGCGTCGGTCATTTGCACGACTTGCGCCAGCCGCACCTCGGCCGGTTCCGGCCGGGACGTCAGCCCCAACAGCCAGTCGCAGGACACCCCCAATGCCGCCGCGCAATCGGCGGCGAGTTGCGCGTTTGGCAACCGCGTGCCGCCCTGCAACAGTGCCGAAATCGTCGATCGGTCCGCCCCCACCGCCCGCGCCAGCGCGGATTGACCAAAGCCTTTGGCGGCCATGGCGAGGGTCAGGTTGGTCCGGAACCCTTCGGCCCGGTCACGCTTGTCGATCATTGTCAGCATTTGGTGATTATTCCCTGCGAAAGCCGGATTTTCGCGCCTATCTTCAGAATTCCCGCGCACCGCGTCCAGTGATATTGTGATTATATGAATCCTGATCCCAACCGCAGCCTGCCATCCGTCGAATGGCCAACGCTTTTGCTGTTGGCCGGCACCTATCTGGCTTGGGGGTTTTCCACCTGGGCATGGGGTTTGTCCGGGCCGCTGTCGATTGTCGTCACCGGGTGGTTAATCGCGCAGTTCTCCTCGTTGCAACATGAGGCGCTGCATGGACACCCGTTCCGTAACCCCCTGTTCAACGAGGCGCTGGTTTTTCCCGCCCTGACGCTGATCGTGCCGTTCGGACGGTTTCGCGACACGCATCTGCAGCACCATTTCGACCCGAATCTGACTGATCCCTATGACGACCCGGAATCGAACTTCGTTGATCCGGCGATCTGGCCGCATATTCCGCGCCCGATCCGCGCACTGCTGCGCCTGAACAACACGCTTTTGGGCCGCATCACCATCGGCACCACCTTGGGTATCGCGCATTGGCTTGTCGCTGAGGCGAAGCTGATCCGCAAAGGCACCCCCGGCATCGCGCGGGCCTGGGCGATGAATGTCTTGGGCTGGGTGCCGGTTTTCGCTTGGCTGGCTTGGGTCGGAATGCCGGTTTGGGCCTATCTGATTTCGGTTTATCTGGGCCTAAGCCTGACGCGGATCCGCACCTTCCTGGAACACCGCGCGCATGAGGCCTGCCGGGGCCGCACCGTGATCATCGAAGATCGCGGCCCGCTTTCCATATTGTTTTTGAACAATAATTTCCACGCTGTCCACCATATGCATCCGCAGGTGCCCTGGTACGACCTGCCCAACCTTTATGCCCAGCACAAGGACCACTATCAGCGCCGCAACGACGGCTATGTCTATCGCAACTATGCGCAGATCTTCGCGCGCTATCTGTTCAAAGCCAAAGATCCGGTGCCGCATCCGATCTGGCCGGTGCGCAAATCGGATGCGTCGAAAAGTTAAATCAGCCGCCGAAAAGTTGGCACTGGGCCGGAATTGTCGAAAAATGGCACGCCGTCTTGCGGGATGCCGGTCAAAAGGGCGGTCACTTCTGCCAAGACCACCTCGGTGATAAAGGGCAGATCCAGCGCCCGCGCTTCGGCCAGACCGATCCAGTGCAGATGCGACAATTCCCCCGAAGCCGCGGTGAAGCCTTCATGATCACCTTGCGCTGCCTTGGCCTGCGCCAGAAAAAAGCGCGCGTCGAAGCGGCGGCTGCGGCCCGGCGGGGTGATGGCGCGGAACACGAAGGTGAAGGTCATCTCGGGATTTGGGTGCAGGCATAGCCCAGTCTCTTCGGCCAGTTCGCGCTGCGCTGCAGCAATCAGCGCATGGGTCGGCACGAGTGAATCCAGCGCCAGCCGCGCCGCGCAACCTGGCGAAATCCAGCCGGCGGGAAGATCGCCCGCGTGGTCAGCCTCGTCCACGCCGCCACCGGGAAACACATATTTGGACGGCATGAAGGCCGCAGCTGCCCCGCGTTGCCCCATCAGAATCTCGGTGCCCGACACGCCGTCACGCCACAGGATGACGGTGGCCGCCGGTCGAATGGCGTCAGACATTGGGGCTGTCACCGCCAAAGCCATGCATCCGCTTGGCCCATTGGATCCCCACCAGAACGCCCTTCAGCCTTGGCAGAAGATACAGCGACAGGGCCACAAACAGCGCGGT
>JANNBI010000206.1:0-3518 GCA_031385345.1 Paracoccaceae bacterium
GGCTCGGCCGCGAAGGAATACAAACCCTACCGCCCCGAAGGTCTGCCGGCCAAGATTTGCGCCGTGGCCAATTTCAAGGGCGGGTCGGGCAAGACCACGACCTGCGCCCATCTGGCGATGTCGGCGGCGCTGGACGGCTACAAGGTGCTGGTCATTGATCTGGACAGTCAGGGCTCGCTCACCTCGTTGTTTGGCGGGGAGGTGGAGGATGAATGGCAAACCGTCTTTCCGGTGATCGCACGCGATTATGCCCTGTCCTTGCAGGCCGAAAACCGGCTGCGCGCCGCTGCGGGCCAACCGACCCAACCCCTGGATGAGACTCTAACTGCCGCGTTAGAGACTGATATTGCTGATCTGATCCAGAAAACCCACTGGCCCAACATTGATCTGATCGGGGCGCAACTGAACCTGTATTGGGCCGAATTTCAGATCCCGGTCTGGCGCATGGGGCTGCGGTCCTGGCCGCTGTGGGATGCGCTGCGCAACTTTCTGCAAAGTGACGGGCTGCTGGACCGCTATGACATCGTGTTTCTGGATACGCCGCCTGCGCTCGGTTACTTGACGATCAATTCATTGTCGGCGGCGGATATTCTGCTAGTGCCGTTGGGCGCGTCCTTTCTGGAATTTGACTCCACCGGCAGGTTTTTCGACATGCTTCACGCCACCTTTGCATCCATCGAGGACGGCGAAAACAGCCAGCGCCGCGCGCTTGGCCTGCCCGAGTTCAAGTTTGAATGGGACGTGGTGCGCGCCGTGATCACCCGGTTCGACGCCGCCCAGCAAGGCGATCTGGCCAATGTGATCCAAGCCTATTTCGGGGATTTCATGACCTCTTACCGGCAGGATTACACCGCTTTGGTGGGGCAGGCGGGGGACCAGGTCAACGGCATCTACGAGGCGGATTACCGCGATTTCAACCGCGACACCTATCTGCGCGGGCGCGACACCTTTGATCGGACCTGGGCCGAGTTCAAACAGCTTTTGATCGGGTCATGGTGGCGCGACGCCGCCATGGCAAACGCGGAAAAGGAGGCGGCAGATGGCACGCAGACGGCTTGAAACCCCCTCGCTGGAACATATCGCCAGCCTAGAAGCCAGCCTGACCAGCGCCATCGAGCAGGCTTTGGCCGCCAAACCGGCAAGCGCGGAAAGGCTGGGCGAGAGGTTGGGGTCTGGCCTGACGCCGCCCATCGCGCAGATCGTCGATGACACGGCGCGCGCGGCATCGGCCCGCGATGCGCGCGACGCCCAGTCCTGGCGCGAAGCCGGCGCTGAGGGCCGTATAGTGACGCTTTTGGCGCTGGACCAGATCGACGAGACCCATATGATGCGCGACCGCATGGTGGTGATTGCCGAAGATCTGGACGAATTGCGCCAGTCGATCCAGACCAATGGCCTGCGCCTGCCGATCGAGGTTTTGCCGATGGGGCCGGGGCGCTATGGCCTGATTTCGGGCTGGCGGCGTCTGGCGGTCTACCGGAAATTGCTGGAGGAGGAAGGCGCGGATTGGGCGCGCATCCCCGCCCTGATCCGCGCGCCTGCCGAAGCCCCGGCTTTGTACACCGCCATGGTCGAAGAAAACGAGTTGCGCGCCCAGATCACGCCCTATGAACGCGGCCGCATCGCGGTGATGTCGGCGGTTCTGGGCGCCTTTCCAGACACGGATACCGCGATTTCCACCATCTTCGCCACCGCCTCCAAGGCCAAGAAATCAAAGATCCGCAGCTTTGCCCATGTGCATGAGGAACTGGGCGAGATGCTGCAATTCGGCCCCGACCTGTCAGAGCGCAACGGCCTGCGGCTGGCCCATGCCCTGCGCGACGGCTGGGGGCCGAAGATGCGCCATGCGCTGATCCGGTCGCTGGGTGGCGCAGCCGAGGAATGGGCCTTGTTAGAGCCTATTCTTGCCGCTGCCGAGGCCGCCGCAGCCGGAGATGAGAAGGACCGCCCCTCTCGTGGCGGCCGCCCGCGCCGCACCCCCCGGGCCGAGGCGCTTGGCCCGCGCCTTGCTCTGTCCGGCGGCCTGTCCATGGAGCGGATCGCGCATGACGACGGCTATTCCATCCGCCTGCGCGGCCCCCAAGTAGAGCAGGAGCTGGTGGATCTCTTGATGGATGAGATGCGTCGTCTTGTCGAACGTATCCTTGTCACCGGGTAGGGCGCCCGGACAAGCCCTCAGCCTGGCGCAGAACCGCCAGGCTGAGAGGGTCGCTGTATCTCCTCAGGCATCTTGCCGGGAAAACCCTAGGTCCACGGCCCCTTACTTTCAGGGGGAAACACCCTGGGTCGTCTTCGGGACCACGATCCACTTCGAACCGCCGGCAGAGAGTTTCGCTGTCGTTTCCGCAGGGCTGGTCGGCAGCGCTGTTGTCACCTCGGGACTTTGTGTGAGCAACATGGCACCGCTTACTGGCTTGCCCTTCACCCGCACCACCTCATAGGCCCCGCGCTCCGGAGCCTTGCCGCCGGGCCGGCTCTGACCCAGCAGATCCTTTGCAGGCGCCACTGTGGGATCGGCAGTGTCTATGAAGCCACTCGAAGTTTTGGGCCGGTAGTCAAAGGCCGCTGGGTTCTCGAAGACCAGGGAAGGCGTGCCGATGGTGGAATTGTTGCGAAACTCGACGCGGTCCACCGTACTGGCCGTGCCCTGCAGACTCATCGCAACATTGTTGGCGACCAGAACATCCGTCGAAGGCGTTCCGTCCTTGCGTGGATATATGCCTATCCAAGGCGCAGTTCCGACCAAGCCACGAATGTTGACAACGGTATTATTGATGATCCTTGCCCCGCGAGCGCCATAGGCGGAGATTCCATGATAGTGAGATACGGAGATCAGATTGTTCACGACCGTCAGATTGTCATAAGGCCCGTCAAACAGACCGATTCCCTGAAGGCTGCACCGCAAGGGATGATCTTGTGACCCAACCCATTCGATTATGATATTGCTGTCAACCACAAGGTCTGTGACGGGGACGCCGTCACTCTGAAAAGATTGAAATCCGTCATCATGGTTTTCATTCGTGGCCACACAGTTCAACACACGGTTGTTGCGCACGGTGCTGCGGCTGAAGGCCCGCATCGCATCGCCATTGAAACCCTCGACTACGTTGTTGATGATTTGTGAATCGACAGCCACCATTATCCCGTGATAGACGCCGGTCAGCTTGCTGCCGGTCACAAGGCTGCGGGGACCCTCCAAAAGAACACCGCTGAACTTGCGCGCTTCCCATTTGGCGGCGTCCCACTGCATATATGCCGCAGCATCCAGCTCGCTGCGGATATCGAGCCCGTCGAGCGTGATACCAGAGGTCGTATCATAGGAGCGGATGAGATAGTCAGCGCCGACTGCCGGATCACGGGGCCAGATCGAAAGGTTACGCAGCACCAGATTCCGCGTGGCCTGAGCCAACAGAACACTGTCGAACTGCGCCGCCTTGGCATTCTGCGACATGAGTGTCACCGGCGCATCGAAGCTGGCATTCGCCTTGATTGTTACCGTACCGTAGGCTCCATCCTTC
>JANNBI010000216.1:0-3132 GCA_031385345.1 Paracoccaceae bacterium
ACCAAGCCGCGAAACACCCGCTCGGTGCAGCCCTTGTCTTCGACATTCACCTCGTCCAGCAGGGCCTTGACCGCCACCAGATGCTGCGCCGCCGCCGGGTCCGCAATCCAGTCCGGTGACATGCCGCCGCCGAACAGCACCTTGACATGGCCCGGCCCATCCGGCGTCAGGCACAGGTACCAGAAATACCCCGGCGTCAGCGTGATCAGCAGCGCGGGATAGATCGCCAGCAACCAGGTGATGCGGCGCTGATCGCCGGTCAGATCGCTGTTGGACGGATGCGCCAGCGCCAGGGGCACCAGATCGTTCTTCAGGATCCAGTGATAGTTGAAAGCATCCGACCCTTCCGGACAGGTCATCAGCGCCAGATCGCAACTGCCGCCGATGGTGCCGGCATGGCAGGCGGGCAGGTGATAGCTTTCCATGAAATTCTCGGCCAGAACCTTCCAGTTGGTGGCCCAGCGAAATTCTTCGCGGAAGGTTTCGGTATAGGTCTCCATCCCCAGATAGCCGACCAGATCCGCAACCCCCGCCAGCGCCACCGACGGCGACGGCGCGTCGGGGTTCAGCGTCACCATGATCCAGCCCAGCCAGTTTTCCACCCGGATCTGCGGCAGAGCGATGGCGTCTTTGCAGAAGCTTTCGTTCAGTGTCATCGCGGGCGCCCCGCGCAGCGAGCCGTCAAGGTTATAGGTCCAGGCGTGATAGGGGCAGGTGATGGCGCGGACATGGCCACGGCCTTCCAGAAGCGTGCTCATCCGATGGCGGCAGACATTGGACAGACCGCGCAACTGGCCTTCGCGGTCGCGCAGGACGATCACCGGCTCGCCCGAAATCTCGGTTGTCAGATAATCGCCGGGGGAGTGCAGCGCATCCGCCCGCCCGACGCACAGCCAGTCGCGGGCAAAGATATGCGCCTGTTCCAGCGCGGCAAATTCGGCGCTGGTATAGACCGATTTCGGCATGGCACGGGCGCGTTCAAACGGCAGGGCGACATTGGCGCGCAGATCTTGAACCGGGGTCAAAGCAGGGTCGATGCGGGTCATGGCGGCCTCCGTTTTGCGGATCATTAGCGCTGCGGCGCGGCAATGTCACCGGGTCATCGGGCCCCGGGGGGGCCGCGTCAGGTCGGATAGGGCCAGTTCGCCTGACTGAAGGCCCCGCCATCGACCCACAGGGTCTGCCCCGTGACAAAAGCCGCCGCATCGGACACCAGAAACAGCAACGGCCCCACCAGATCGGCCGGCGTGCCGACCCGGCGCAGCGGCGTCACCGGGGCCCAGGTGGCCGCATAATCCGGCGCTTCGCGTGCCGTGCGGTCGGTGGCAATGGCCCCCGGCGCCAGACAATTCACCCGGATGCCATACGGGCCAAGCTCCACCGCCGCGACCTTGGTGAACTGTTCGATCCCGCCTTTGGACGCGGTATAATCCACCAGACCCGGAAAGGCGTGTTTGTTGCAGCCCGACCCCAGCGTGATGATCGCCCCGCCCTGCCCCGCCGCCTTCATCGCGCGACCGGCGGCTTGGGTGTTCAGGAAGGTGCCGCGCAGGTTGGTGCCGATCACCCGGTCCCAATCGGCCACCGACAGATCCAGCAGCGGCGACCAGGTCTGCACCCCGGCATTGTTGACCAGCACGCGCGGCGGCCCGCCAAACTCGGTCGCCATGGCGTGAAAGGCGGTGACCTGCGCCGCGTCCCCGGCGTCGCATTCGGCATAGATCGCGCGGCGGCCCAAGGCGCGGACCTGATCGCGCAGATCCTTGGCCATGTCTTCCGCCCCCAGATGGGTGAAAGCCATATCATAGCCCGCCCCTGCCAGCCCCAGCACGAAATCGCGCCCCAACGCCGAGGCGCCAGCGGTCACAAGGGCAAGTGGGGCGGACATTGGGCAAACCTTTCGATGGGGCGGCGGCGGGCAGCCACGTCCAACCTTCACTGGCCCCAGGTGCGTTCGAGAAGGGAAAACCAGTTTTCATGCGCCAGTTTGCGCATCAGCGCCGGGCCGTAACCATGCGCGGCCATGGCATCGGTCAGCACAGGCAGGCCCGCCACATCCTTGATCTGACGCGGCACCGTCGCGCCGTCGAAATCCGATCCAAGGCCGACGTGATCCTCGCCCACCTGCGCCATCAGATGATCCAGATGGCGCAACATCGGGTCCAGCGTCATGTCATCGCTTTCGCGGCCATCTTCGCGCAGGAAACAGGTGGCAAAGTTCAGCCCCACCATGCCGCCGGTGTCGCGGATCGCATGCAACTGCCGGTCGGTCAGGTTGCGACTGGAGGCGCATAGCGCATGGGCATTGGAATGCGTGGCGACCAGCGGCGCGGTGGAGGTTTTGGCAACATCCCAGAACCCCGCCTCGTTCAGGTGGCTAAGGTCCAGCATGATGCGCAATTCATTGCAGGCGCGCACCAGATCGCGGCCAAGATGGGTCAGCCCCAGCCCGGTGTCGGGACCGGAGGGGAAGGCAAAGGGCACGCCGTGGCCAAAGATCGTCGGCCGCGACCAGACCGGACCCAAGGACCGCAGGCCCATGGCGTGAAACTGGTACAGGGCGTCCAGATTCTCGCCAATCGGCTCAGCCCCTTCGAAATGCAGGATGGCGGAAATCACCCCGTCGCGCAGGCAATCGCGCAAGTCCTGCGCCGTACGGCAGATCTTGAACGCCCCCTTGGCCGCGCGTTCCATCCACATCAGGTGGCCGATCAGTTCCATCGCCTTGGGCAGGGCCACCTCGGCGTGGATCAGCGCGGGCAGCGGCAGATCATAGGGCGGGTTGTTCATCGCGGCCAGCGTGGCCGGCGCGTCAATTTCGGTGGGCGAGGCGATGTAGACCGCAAAAAACCCGCCCGCAAAACCGCCCTTCTGCATGCGGGGCAGGTCCATCTGCCAAGCCCCTTCGCCGCGCAGCCACAGCGCCTCACGTCCCGTGGCATGGGCGTCGATGCGGTACAGAATATCGTTGTGGCCGTCAAAAACGGGAATCATCAAGACCTCTTAGCGTTCAAGCATCTGGTTACAGTTCCAGCATCCGGTCGGCCGAGGCCGAAAACAGGCTGCGGGCATAATCAGTTTTCATCTGGGCCTGGGCCAGATCTTCACGGCTCAACTCCTCCACCGCGCGGC
>JANNBI010000241.1:0-10749 GCA_031385345.1 Paracoccaceae bacterium
GCCAGCACGGAAAAGCTGCGCGCGCCGGCCATGAACCCGCCCGACACCGGTTCGCGCCCGGCGTTCAGCGCGGTCTGCAAGGCGGTCAGCAGGCTGCTGTCGCCCACCGCGCCGGGCGCTGTGGCCCCCAAACCGTCGCGGATCCGCCACAACTCCCCCCCTTGCTGCGGATCGACGAGGGCATTCAACCGCAGGCGCTGCGCCAGACCAACTTCGTTCGCGGGATCAAAGGCGCTGCCCAGATCGGTGAACAGCCCGGCCTGACCTGGGGTCAGTGTCGGATCCACTGTCGGATCCTGATAGCGTTCGATCAGATCGCGCGCGATGGCGTCCAGCTTTGCCTGCGCCTCGACGCCCATCACATCGCGGATGGCGAAATTTGCCGCCAAACTGCCGCCGGCAATCGGGCTGTTGGCCCCGGCCACATCCACCGCCCGCCCGTTCAGCGTGATGCCGAACAGCGCGCCCGAGGTCATGGTCATGCCCGGCGCGATCACCCCCACTGGCGTAAATCCCAATTCGGCCGGCGCGCCGTCCAGCAGCATCGCCCCTGTTGACGTGACCAGCGCCACTGTCCCCATCTCACGCGGGATTTCGCGCAGTGGCACGATGGCCGAGATCTGATCAATCGCCTGCTGCCGCTGATCCATCAGCGCCGAGGCATCGCGCCCCCCGCCCGCCATCGCGCGAATTTCGACGTTCAGGTCGGCCACCCGCTTCAGCGTGGTGTTCAGCTGCGCCACCTGCGCCTCGATCTGATCATCTGCCCGCGCCCGCGACGCCTGCACCTCTTTGGACGCCGACACCAGCCGCGCCGCCATGTTGCGCGCCGCATCGGTGACCTGCGACAACCGCGCCTCGCTGTCCGGGCGCGCCGCCGCCGAAATCAGCGCCGCGTCAAAGGCCGAGATCCGGCCAGACAGTGAATTGCCATCATCCGGCAGACCCAACGACGCCTCCAGCGTCCGGTAAAACGCCGCGCGCATCGACGTGTCACCCAGCCCCGCATCTGCCAACCTTCGGTCGCCCACCGCCACCATATTGGTCATCCGCACGACGCCGTTAACCATGGCACCATTGCCGGTGCGCCCGATCATCCGTGCGCTTAATGACACTTCGCGTCGGCCATAGCCCTCGGTCATGGCATTGGCGACGTTCGATGACACGACCTCGGCCGCGCGAGAGGCCGCCGTAAGCCCCGACAGGGCCGAGGAGAGCGAGGCTGAAAGTGTCACGTCCTATCCCTTACCGTTTGATATTCGTGGTTTCCTGCAACATCTCATCGACGGTCTGGATCACCTTGGCATTGGACGAATAGGCACGTTGCGTGGTGATCAGTTGCGTCAGCTCACCAGCGACATCCACCGCCGATTCTTCGCGGCTGTAGCCCACGACAGACCCCGTCGGCCCGTCACCCGCGTCCCACAGATAGAACCCGCCAGACGAATTTGAAATCTGGTAGGACTGATTGTTCAACGATGTCAGACCGTTAGGGTTTGGCACGTCGATCACCGGGATCTGGTACAGCACCCGCGTAAAGCCCTGATCATAGATCGCGTGCAGATAGCCGTTTTCGTCCACCTCTACCCCGATCAGGCTGGCGACGGGCGATCCGTCCTTGCTGACCGACACCGGATCATAGCTGTCTGACAGTTGCGTCATGCCGTTGGGCAGGCCGATTTCCCCGATATTCACCTGTATGTCGCCGCCCGCCACCGTCAGCGCCAGTGATCCCGTCACCGGATCATAGCCCCCGCCCGAAATCGGCGTGACCGAGGCCAAGTATCCCCCCGCGGTGCTGGTGTCGTCAAAGACCAAGGTATATTCCCCGACCACCGCCCCGGCCGAGGCGCTGTCAGTGATCGACATCGTCCAGGTGTTCGACGCCCCACTGGTCGGCACCACCGGCGTGAAGGTATAGGTCAGCGATTCCGACGTGCCGAGATTGCCGAAGTATTCCACTGGCAGGGTAAACGCTTCCCCATCCGCACCCATCTGGGTTGATGTGGCGGGCAGGTTGATGCCCACCGTCATATCCGTGGTCGGATTGCCGACATATTGGTTGTTGTTGATGACCACAGGCTCCAGCCCGGCCATGGAATCGCGTGGATAGGTGCCAATCGTGCCATCTGGCGTCGCTGGCCAGCCCATCAGAACCTGCCCGGTCGAGGTCACCAGAACCCCGTCCGCATCGGGCCGGAACGACCCCGTCGTGACCAAGGAGATCGGATAGCTGTCGTCCGATCCATTGATCGCGCCCATCGTCGTGACGGGCAGAAAGCCGCGCCCGTCAATCGCCAGATCTGTCGGGTTCGAGGTGGCGATCAGCGGCCCGCGTTCGTCGATCAGCCGCATATTGGTGGACCGCACCCCGCCCGCCGAATAGCTGGTCTGACTTTCGCCGTGGATCACCACCGCATAGAAATCCGCCTGCGCCCGTTTGTAGCCATAGGTGCTGGAATTCGCGATATTGTCCGAAATCGTGGCCAGCTTGTTGGCATTCGCGTTCAAGCCGGACACACCCGCATTCAGCGAGGAGGAAATGGTCATAAGAAGGCGCCTTTCTGCAACTTCCGGGATCGTTATCCGCCGGATCCTGCGTCACAGGCTGTTAAGATCGGACTAACAGCTAAAATTTGCCGCGATTTTGTCGCATCGCTTTGGAATACCGTTTCTGACCAATCCCTTACCGATCCGCCCGCAACAGAATAATCTCAATCCGGTTGTTGCGCGTCGCCGCCGGATTTGGCGCCACCGGCGTGCGGTCCGCATGTCCGATGATCCGAGAGATTCGCGCCCCCGACATCCCCGCGCCTTCCATCAGAACCCGCATTGCCTGCGCGCGGTCGGTGGACAGATCCCAGACCGGGTTGTCGATCAGCGTGATCGGGTAAGACTTGGTAAACCCATCCAAGGATATATCATTGGTGGTGATCCGCAGAACCTCGGCCAACAATGTGGCGATGTTGCGCAGGGTTTCGGACGGCATGGCAGTTTCACCCACGAACAGGGGCACATCATCCAGATCAAAGATCTCGATCACCAGACCCTCATCGGTGACGCGCGTGATCACATGGCGCATCAGACGTTCCATCGTCATGCTTTCGCCGCCTTTGGCGGTCAGCGCCTTGGCAACCTCTTCCAGCGCCTGATCCTTGCCCTTGCCGTCGTCGCCGTCCATCCGGGCAGGCGCGCTTTCGGACGCGGCGCCTTCGGCCGGATTGGCCGCCGATCCACCCATGCCGTTGCGCGCCAGCGTGTCTTCGGTAAACACCGAATCCCCGCCAAAGGCACCATCGCCGCCCCCGGACACCCGGTTGATCGGGATCGTCGGATTGAAGTAATCCGCGATGCCCTTGCGTTGCTTTTCCGTCGTCGCGTTCAACAGCCACATCAGCATGAAAAAGGCCATCATGGCCGTCACAAAATCCGCATAAGCGACTTTCCAGGCCCCGCCATGGTGCCCGCCGCCCTGTATGATCTTTTTCCGCTTGATGATGACTGGCGCGGCATTTGATTGCCCGGCCATACCACACCCAATGTTTCACACCCGGGATCAGAATAGCCCGTCACGGTGAAGCCCCGGTTAAGGGATGGGATTTTAACGATTTGCCCCCGGTCAGCGCTCGCGCAGCGCCTCGCTGGATTTGTACAAGGGCTTTGTCAGATAGGTCAGGACGGTCTTGCCACCGGTCTGCAATTCCACTTCCGCCTGCATACCGGGCTTGATTTCCAGCCCCGCCTGCCGCGCGCTTAGCGCTTCACGGTCAACCCGCAGCGTGACCTTGTAATGCGGATCGCCGTCCACTTCGCGCGATCGTTCGTCCTTGAACGTATCAGCCGAGATAAACGTGACCGTCGCCCGCAGCGTGCCATAGATGGTATAATCATAGGCTGACAGCTTCACCGTCGCCTCTTGCCCCTCGCGGACGCTGGCGATGTCGCGCGGCGCGACCTGCGCCTCGATGAACAATTCGTCGTCCAAGGGGATGATCTGCAAGATCTCCTCGCCGGGGCGCACCACGCCGCCGATGGTGGTGACCGACAGCTTGTTCACCACGCCGCGCATCGGGGCCACCAGAACGGTCCGCGCCAACTGGTCGGTGGACATGCGCAGCTTTTGCTTCAGGCTGGCCAGATCGCCTTGGGTCTTGGAATAATCCGTGGCGCGTTCCAACTCGGTCAGACCAATCGCATCGGCCAGTTGCGCCTCGGCATCCGAGGCCGCCTTGCGCGCCCGCGTCACCTCGATCAGGGGGGCGACCTCTTTGGCATACATGTCTTCCAGCAGCGCGCGCTCTTGCTGGGCCTGTTCCACAACCGCCTGCGCCCCACCGACGCGCGCCCGAAACTCGGCCCGTCGCGCCGCCAACAGCGCCTGTTCCGACGCCACGATTTCCGGCACCCGCCCCGCCAGCGCCTGCGGCACTACAAAGCTGTCGGCCCCGGCAATCTCGGCCTCCAGCCTGATGCGCCGGATGTCCAGCGCCGCGATCTGATCCGAGATTTCGTCCACCGCCGCCTGATAATTCGTGCCATACAGCCGGGCAATCGTCTGGCCCGGCTCTACGATATCGCCCTCGGCCACGTTCAACTCTGCCAGAATCCCGCCTTCAAGGTTCTGGATGATCTGCGGTCGCGACGACGAAACGATCTGCCCCTTAGCCCGCACGATTTCATCGACCCATGCGAAGGCCGCCCAGATCACGAACACCGCCACCACTCCGGCGATCAGCCAGATCGTCAGGCTTGGCCCGCGCATCCGGTCGTCGAATCCGTCGTCATAAACTGCAAGGCTCATGTCTTGCCCCCCTGCGCCGGGGTTTTGGCCAGATGGGCAAGCACCGCGTCGCGCGGCCCATCCACCATCACCCGGCCATTTTGCAGGATCAGCGTCCGCGTCGTCAGTTGCAGGATCGGCACGCGGTGGGTCGCGATGATCGCGGTCCGCCCCTCCAGCCAGGTTTTCAACCGGCTGACCAAAGTCGTCTCTAACGTCTGGTCCAGCGCCGCCGTGGGTTCATCCAGCAACACGATGGCCGGATCTTGCAGCCACAGCCGCGCCCAGCCGATCGACTGGCGCTGACCGATTGACAGACCTTCGCTCATCTCGCGGATTTCCAGATCCAGCCCGCGCGGATGACTGCGCACAAAAGGCCCCAGCCCCGCGAAGTCGAGCGCGGCATACAGCCGGTTGTCGTCCCGCTCCAGCTGGTTCAGGTTCAGGTTGTCGCGCAGGGTGCCGGAAAACAGCCGCACCTCTTGCCCCAGATAGCCCAGATTGCGCCGCAGGTCGCGCGGATGAAGCTGCCCGATGTCCACCCCGTCCAGCAGTATCCGCCCCGCCGTTGGGTCATAAATCCCCGCCAGCAGTCGCAGAAAGGTTGATTTGCCCGATCCGTTGGCCCCCAGAACCGCAACACTTTGGCCAAAGGGGATCGCCAGCGCGCCCACTTCGACCGTGGGGGCGGATTTCGGATCAAACCGGAATTCCATCCCGCGCAATTCAAACGCGCCGGTGATTTTGGCACGGCGCAGGTAGTGCCGCGCGTCGTCCTCGTGCTGAGGGGCGTTGGCAATCGGCTCCAGCCCGTCCAGCGCCGCCTTGACGTTCGACCAGCGCGCCAAGGTTGCGGACAGCTGTGACAGAGGCCCCAAGGTGCGGCCGGTCAGAATGCCGATGGCGATGATGGTGCCGACAGTGAAATTCCCGGCAAAAACCTGATAGGCGCCAACGACGACCGTGGTGATATAGGTCGCCTGCTGCACGCCCTGCGCCCAGAAGCTGAGGATGGATGTAAGCCGCCGCTGATCCGATGACCGCAGCGCCGATACCGCCGTCAGTTCGGTCCAGATCCGCCGCACCCGGTCCTCGCCACGCTGGGTGGTCAGGGTTTCCGCCTCGAACACCGATTCGTACAGCATCCGTGTGGCGCGCACATTCGCCCCTTGCGTCGCTGCCGTCAGTGCCACCATCCGCTTTTGAAACAGCAGCCCCGGCAGCACCATAAGGATGCCGCCGACGACCAGAACCCAGACGATATTGCCCCCGATAGAGGCGACCAGCATCAGGAAAATGATCAAAAACGGCAAATCGGCCAATGTGCCGATGGCCGTGGCGGTGAAAAACTCTCGCACCGATCCGAATTCGCGCATGGCGTTGAAACTGCCGGACGGGCTGCGCTGACCGGGCGCGGCTTTCATCCCCAACAGCCGCTGCATCAGCCGCGCCTGGACCGTCATTTCGATCCGCTTGCCCGTCATGTCCATCAAGCTGGACCGCGCGTATTTCAGCATCCCCTCGAACACGATGGCCAGGATCGCGCCCAGCGCCAGCACCCAAAGCGTCGGTTCCGACCTATAGGGGATCACCCGGTCATAGACCTGCAACGAAAACATCGCCACCGCGACCGCCAGTAGATTGGCCACGAAGGAGCCTGCGGCAACCTCCAGCAGGGGGCGGCGATAGTGGCTGAACTCTCCCCAGAACCAGTGCCGCGATTTGGGGACATCGGAATGCCGGGTTTCCAGATCGGTCAGGGTCAGGGTCAGCTTCAGGATCCGGCCCGAAAAGACCTCGGCAAATTCGTCAAGGCCCACGCTGGCGCGTCGGTCCGCAAAGGTGGTGTCGTAAATCACCAGCCCGGATGCGTCCTGCTCCATCACCAGCACGATCTGCCCCGAGGTCATTTCCGCCAGCGCCGGCCACAGATCGGGCACGATCTGATGCGCGTCATAGACCTGCGCGCGCAGGCCCGCCGCTTGCAGCGCGATCGACAGATCGGTCAGGTCGGGATCGGCATCAGCCCCCTGCGCGACCAGCGTTTCCACCACATCCGCCACCGCCAGATCACCGCCCAGCAGCCCGGCATAAACCGCCGCCAGATCCGCCCGCGCCGCCGCCCGCGCGGAATGGCGTGGCGGCACCGGGGCGGCCTCGCCCTCTACCGCGCGCACCGGGGTCTGGGCGATCCCCGTCCCCCGCGCTGCGTTCATGTCAAAGGCGAGGATCCGGTCCGTCACATCTGCGCCCCATCCACCAAAACACCCCGCGCCCGCGCGATTGCCAGCCGTTTCAACACGATCTCATAGCGCAGTGCCGCCTGATCACGCGCCAGCCGCGCATGGCGGTCATGTTCGCCCACCAGTTCCAACAAGGTGCGTCGGCCGACTTTATACTGCTCGGTGAACATCGCCAGATTGCCGGTGGTTTGGGCCAGAACCTCGGCACCCTGCGCCTCGCGCAGCGCCAGGGTTTCCATGTCATTCTGCAACCCGGAAATCTCGCGAAGTGCCTTTTCAGACGCCTCGGCCACCTGCCGCGCCGCCAGATCCGACACCGCGGCCAGCGCCTCAAGGCTGGCACCGGTGCCAAGTCCCAGCATCTGCCCCGCGCCCAGAACCAACCCGGTCTGCACACCGTCCGCCGTGACATCCGCCTGCGCCGACAGGCCCGGCAGCAGATCCGCCCGGTCGATCTGCGCCCCGGCCACACGCTGCGCCGCATCGCCGCGCGCCCGCAGCACCGCCAAAGGCTCTGGCACCGGGGCATCGGCGGCCGGCGCGTCCAGCCCCGAAACCCCCGTCACCACCGCCCCGTACAACGAGGCCAGTTCTTCGCCCGCCACCTGCGCCGTGCGCTGATCAGCAGCCAGCGTCGCCGTCATCTGCGCCACCTGCTGATCCAGAATCTGCTGTTCACTGCGATCCGAAAGACCGCCTTCGACACGCAGCCGCATGATCCGCTGAAATTCGGACAGCTGCGCCAGCGCACGCTGATCTATCGCGGCCTGATCCGCGGCCCGCGCTTGGGTGACATAGGCCAACAGCGCCTCATAGACCCGGCCATTCAGCTCTTCCGCCAGACTGACCGCCGCCTATTCCACATCCGCCGCCGAAAAATCCCGTTCGGCTTTCTTACGACCGTTGTCGAAAAGCGCCGCCTCAACCAGAATTGACGCGACCAGCCCGGAAAGAGAGGTCAGGTTCACCGATGGCCCCAGACTGGGCAGCCAGTTCGTCGCCCGCGCCTGCGCCTTCAACCGCGCGATGCGCAACTCTGCCGCCGCCGCCCCGGAACTGGTGGCAATCACCCCCGCCGCGATCTGGTCAAACGCCCCACCCTGCGGCAGGACCGACACCCGCCCGCGCAGATCTGTGATGATCTGGCCGCCCGCCTCGGGATCCTCGGCCAGCGCGCCGCCGTTTTGCGCCGAAAGCCCGGTCTCGGGCTGGCTGGGATCAGTGTTGAACCGCGAGGCGACATCCCCCACACAGCCCGACAACCCCAGCCACAGGATCAGCCCCGCCTGCGCGGGACCGATCCGAAGGTTTCTGCCTGACAGTCCGGGCATCGCCCTGCCCCGTCAGAGCGTGATCGTGGCAGAGATGTCGTCGTCCAGCAGAACCGATCCGTGATCCCCCAAGGTATAGACATTGTAGGTCTCACCGTCGATCACGCGGGTCTCTCCGCTGGCTTCGCCGCCGACCAGTGTCACGCTGTCACCGGCGTCACCCTTCACGATCAGCTCGTGGTCGGCGCCGGTCAGCGCCATCAGATGCTCTTCGGTGATGGTCAGTTCGGCATCCGGCGCGAAGGTCAGGTCGATCGCGGCAAAGTCAAAGCCATCCAGCCCTGCCCGCCCCAGATCCACCGTCGGCGCCGTGGTGTTGTCCACGATCAGCAGGGTTGAACTTTCGTTGCCCGCCGTGTCCGTCGTGTTGATCACCAGATAGCTGCCATCCGGCACCGTCTGGCCGAATTTGAACACCGACTCGCCCTCTTCGGCATCAACCGTCACGCGGGTCGAAACGGCGGACTGGGTGCCTGTCGCGTCGATCTGGGTGTAGGTATAGGTGTCATCGGTCAGAACCGTGCCGATGGACCGCAGCCCGCCCGCATCGCGGGTAAAGGACACAACTTCGGGCGCGCCCGGTGCCGTGGTGTCATAGTCAAAGGTCTGGGTGATCGTGTCCAGGTTTCCGGCCCGGTCCATCGCCGTCACCGTGACCGTCGCATCCTGCCCCTCGCCGCTGGGCAGACGGTCTGCAGCAAAAGTCACCGCCCAGTTGCCGCTGGCATCCGCCGTCGTGGCGATGGATTGCCCGTTCGACAGAGTGACCGTCAGGGTCGAATTCGCCTCGACTTTGCCGGTCATCGCCAGACCGCCCGCCGCTTCCGCCGCGTTCAGCATCCCGTCACCGCCCACCGATCCACCGGTAAAGGCCAGATCGCGCACCAGCGTATCCACCACAACCTGTTGAGTCAGGCTGGTCGTGTTGCCGTAGATGTCTGTGGCCACCGCCGTCATCGACACGGTGTTTTCGCCCGCCGGAATCTCACCAGCCGGGATTGCCAGCGACCAAGTGCCATTGGCCGACACCGTCGCCGCCCGCAGCGCGCCATCGCCAAAGCGCACCATCACCGTCGATCCGGCCTCAACCGTGCCGGTCAGGGTCAGGCCATTGCTGGCCTCGACCGCGTTCACCACGTTATCGGGGCCTTCCAGCGGCCCGGTGCGGGTAAACGGCACGACTTCGGTGTCGATATGCACCACATGGCTGTCGGTCGCGGTGTTACCCGCCGCGTCCGTCGCCGTTACCGTCGCGGTGCTGTTGTAGGTGCCCCGCGCGATGCCCGAAGCGGCAAAGTTCGACGACCATGTGCCATCCGCCGCCGCAATCACCGAATGCGACACGCCTTGGAAGGTCACCACAACGCTGGACCCGGCCTGCGCCGTTCCGGTCAGTGTCACGCCGCCCGACTGCTCGGCGCCCGAAATCACGTCGTCGCCCCCGGCCTGGCCATTGTCAAAGCCGACGTTGGTCACCGTATCCACCACCAAGGTATCGTTAACCACGGTGATATTTCCGTGGATATCGGTCGAGGTGACGGTGATCCCGGTCGAATACTCTCCTCCGGCCAGTTGCGCCGTGGAATAGGTCACCGACCATGTCCCATTTGCCGCAACGGTGGTGGCAATCGTCTTGCCCTCCACCTCTACCAGAATCGAAGCCCCAGCCTCGCCCCGGCCGCCGATGGTGATGCCATTGGCATAATCCCCAGCGTTTTCAACATGGCCAACGCTTTGGGTGCCAGTGGTAAAGGTCACCGGCGGCGGGGTCAGGTCGATCAGGAAGTCCGGGCCGTCAAGCGTCCAGTCCTGCCCGTTGGTTCCGCTGACCGAAACGGTGGCGGAATAGTCGCCATCCGCCGGGATCTGCGTCGAGGGGAATGTCACCGACCAGGTTCCGCCAGCCGTGATCGTCGCGGTCTGGGTGAACTCGCCGATAACCACCGATACGGTATCGCCCGGCTCTCCAGTGCCAGTGACAGTCATCGAGGGCTCTTGGGTCAGGGTATTGATCAGGACCAAAGGCGCACCATCAACGGTGGGCGCTATGTGGTCGCCGTCACCATCTCCGTCACCATCCCCGTCGCCGTCACCATCCCCGTCGCCGTCACCATCTCCGTCGCCATCCCCGTCACCGTCGCCATCTCCGTCGCCGTCGCCATCACCGTCGCCGTCGCCGTCGCCGTCACCATCCCCGTCGCCGTCACCATCCCCATCTCCGTCCCCATCTCCGTCGCCGTCGCCATCTCCGTCACCATCCCCGTCGCCGTCACCAAGAACGACAGCCGCAGCAGCGGTGCCTGCGGCCAGAAGACCCAAGGGGCCGGCCAGCAGGCCCGGGATGAATCCGGCCATCCCGGCGGGCTCTTCGGCCACGGCCAGAACTTCCGTCACC